>JBOGDG010000319.1:0-4633 GCA_050701655.1 Micromonosporaceae bacterium | reverse complement strand
GTGTTCGTGGAGGCCGACGCCGCCGGGCAGCTGATGTTCTACGGCCCCGGCGCGGGTGGGGCGCCGTCGGCGAGCGCGGTGCTCGGCGACCTGGTCGCGGTGGCCCGCAACCGGCTCACCGGCTCCCGGGCGCCCGCCGAATCCTCATACGCCGACCTGCGGGTACGCCCGATGGGCGAGACCGTCACCCGCTACCACATCTCGCTCGACGTGGACGACAAGGCGGGCGTACTGGCGGCGGCAGCGAACGTGTTCAACGCCCACGGCGTGAGCATCCAGACCGTACGCCAGGAGGGCCGCGGCGAGGACGCGCTGCTGGTCGTGGTGACCCACCAGGCCACAGATTCGGCGTTGCGCGCGACCGTCGCCGAGCTCACCACGTTGGACGTGGTACGGGAAGTGGCGAGCGTGATGCGCGTCGAAGGCGACTGAGGAGCTTGACATGTGGCGTGGCCTGATCGAGGAGTTCCGGGACCGGCTGCCGGTCACCGACACCACGCCGGTGATCACGCTCCAGGAGGGCGGTACGCCGCTGCTGCCGGCGCAGACCCTCTCCGACCGTACGGGCTGCCAGGTCTACCTGAAGGTCGAGGGGATGAACCCCACCGGCTCCTTCAAGGACCGGGGCATGACGGTGGCGATCTCCAAGGCGGTGGAGGCCGGCAACAAGGCGGTGATCTGCGCGTCCACCGGCAACACCTCCGCGTCGGCCGCCGCCTATGCGGTACGCGCCGGGCTCACCTGCGCGGTGCTGGTGCCGCAGGGCAAGATCGCGCTCGGCAAGCTGGCCCAGGCGCTGGTGCACGGGGCGAAGCTGCTGCAGGTCGACGGCAACTTCGACGACTGCCTCGCGCTCGCGTCGAAGCTGTCGATCGACTACCCGGTGGCGCTGGTCAACTCGGTCAACCCGCACCGGATCGAAGGCCAGAAGACCGCCGCGTTCGAGATCGTGGCCGCGCTGGGGGACGCCCCGGATGTGCACTGCATCCCGGTCGGCAACGCGGGCAACATCACCGCGTACTGGAAGGGGTACGGCGAGGACTTCGCCGCCGGGGCCGCCACCCGCAAGCCGCGGATGCTCGGCTTCCAGGCCTCCGGCGCCGCCCCGATCGTCAACGGCGAAGCCGTACGCAACCCCACCACGATCGCGACCGCGATCCGGATCGGCAATCCCGCGTCGTGGACCAAGGCGCTCGATGCCCGCGACTCGTCCGGCGGCTCGATCACGGCGGTGACGGACCGGGAGATCCTGGCGGCGTACAAGCTGCTGGCCCGTACCGAGGGCGTGTTCGTGGAGCTGGCAAGCGCGGCGAGCGTCGCCGGGCTGCTGGCGGCGTGCGCGCGTGGCGAGGTCAAGCGCGGCGAGACGGTGGTCTGCACCGTCACCGGTCACGGCCTGAAGGACCCCGACTGGGCGATCTCGCTCGCCCCCGCCCCGGTCACCATCCCGATCGACCCCCAGGCCGCCGCCACCGCCCTAGACCTAGCCTGACCCCACCGCCCCACCCGCGACCCACCCTGCGCCCGCCCCACCCCGCGCCCTTTCGTACTTGGGGTCCCAAATGGCTGCTCGAAACCCGGCAAACAGGACACGATCACGACCATTTGAGACCCCAAGTGCGGCAAAGCCGCGCGGCCCCAAGTGCGGCAAAGCCGCGCGGCCGGGGGGTTAGGGCTGGGGCCAGGGTGGGGGAGTGAAGGTGACGAAGCCCTGGTCGGAGGGGAAGGCGGTGGGCTTGTCGCCGGTGCGCACCCAGGAGTCCAGGGCCTTCACGCCGGTCAGTAGCTGCTGGGGGGTGAAGTTGCAGTGGCCGGTACGGTCCACCCACGCCGACGCCAGCGACCCCGACCGGCCCGCCGCTGCGACCGTCTCGGTGTACGCGGAGATGTGCGCCGGGAGCACCAGCGCGTCCACCGTGGTGCCCAGGGTGAGCACCGGGCCGTCGATCCGGCCGGTGTAGCCGGCGTACCGCTCGACGTACCGGCGCGGGCCCGGCACCGCGGCGACCCGGCTGGACATCATGTCGCCGAGCCAGCCGTCGAGCTGCGCGTCGGTGAGCCCGAGACCGTTCAGGTAGTCACGGTGCGCGGCGGTCAGCTCGTACACATGGTCGGCGTTCTGGGTGACTGGGCCGCCGGCGCGGCGTTCCAACTCCGCGCGCCCCTCGGTGGCGAAGAACCCGACGGTCACCGGCCACTCCGGCCCCGTCGTCCCGCCGCTGGCCAGCCGCAGGAACTCCAGCTTCGCCGCGCCACCCGGCTTGCCCAGCTCGCCGAACACCACCGGCGCGACCTGCGACTCGAAGTCCAGATCGTCGCGGATGTCCGCCGGGGTGCCCCACGCGGCGGGCCAGCCGAACACCGCGTCGTACGCCATCGCGAACGCCAGGGTGCTGTCCCAGGCGCGGGGCGCGCCGGCGCCCACCGCGCAGGACGGCATCACGCCGTCGTACACGCCGCCGAATTTCTCGATGCTCTCCATCGCGACCAGCGAGCCCATCGAGAAGCCGGCGAGCAGCGTGGTCGCCGGCTTGCCGACGGTGTCCCGGAAGAGGTTGACCAGCCCTTTCGTGTCGTGGATGCCGTCGGCGACTGACCAGCCGTTGGAGGCGTACGCGGAGCCGGCGACGGCGTACCCGGCGGCGAGCATCATGTCTTCCACCGGGTCGGCGACGAACGCCTGCGCGCTGCGGTCGTCGGTCTCGCCCGGGTGGTCGGCGGCGTCGCGGTAGCCGTGGGCGTACATCACCAGGGTGCCGTTCCAGGCGGCGGGAACCCGGATCTCGTACGGCACGCCGTCCAGCTCACCGCTGAGATCGAGCGGGCCGTCCACCTCGAACGGGTTTGTGGTGGCGGTCGCCGGCAGCGGCACCAGGGCGAGCGCCAGCGCGGCAGCGAATCCGCCGGCGAGTCGAGCGATGCGCTTCATGGGGGGCTCCTCTGCCGCAGTGCATCCGAGGCCTGCCAGTGCATCCGAGGCCTGTCTAGCACGTCACGCGCCGCCACGGGAGCCCTCGCGCGGCCAACCCCGGCCGGTAAGGTCCCGATACGTGAATCGGGCCTTATCGCTGGTACGCCGGAATCCGGATTTCCGGCGACTTTTCCTCGCTCAGTTGGTGGTCTTCGGCGGCGGCTGGTTTCTCGTGGTGCCGCTGCTCGCGCTGCTGTCGGAGCTCACCGGCGGCGGCACCCTGGGCGGCGTGGTGCTCGCCGTGGAGACCAGCGTGCTGGCGCTGCTGCTCCCGTACGCCGGTACGGTGGCCGACCGGCTGGACCGCAAGCGGCTGCTGATCGTGGCCAACCTGGTGAGCGTCGCCGCGGGGCTGGCGCTGCTGTTGGTACGCGCCTCCGGCACCGTGTTCGTCTCGCTGCTCGCGATCGCGGCGATCGCGGCGGCGCAGGCGTTCTACATCCCGGCTGCGCAGGCGGCGCTCCCCAACGTGGTCGACCCCGAGGATCTGGCCGCCGCCAACACGCTCTCCGGCAGCGCCTGGGGCACGATGCTGGTGATCGGCGCGTCGCTGGGCGGGCTGATCGCGAGCTGGCTCGGCCCGTACCCGAGTTTCCTGATCGGGGCCGGCTTCCTGGCGCTGGCGGCGATCCTGACCGTACGGGTGCACCGGCCGTTCCAGGCCGAGCGCACCGCGCCGCCGCCGGCCAGCGCCACCGCCGCGCTGACCGAGTCGCTGCGCTACATCGCCGCCCGGCCCCGGGTACGTGCCCTGGTGACCGTCAAGTCCGCGGTCGGCATGGGCAACGGCGTGCTGGCGGCGTTCCCGATCCTGGCCGGCGTCTTCTCGGTCGGCACCATGGGGATGGGGCTCCTGTACGGCGCCCGCGGGCTCGGCGCGCTGATCGGCCCGCTGCTGCTGCGCGCCGTGCTCGCCACTCCGCGCCGGCTGATGACCGGGCTGGCGACCTCGATGGCGACGTACGGGATCTGCTACCTGGTGGTCGGGATGACGCCCTGGTTCTGGCTGGTGCTGCTGCTGGTCGTGGTGGCGCACGTGGCCGGCGGCGGCAACTGGGTGCTGTCCAACTACGCGCTGCAGACCGAGATCCCGGACGAGCTGCGGGGCCGGGTGTTCGCCGCCGACGTGATGATCGCGATGGTGGCGGTGTCGCTGAGCCAGGCGGTCGCGGGCTACTTCACCGACATCGCCGGCCCGCAGCTGGTGATCTCCGTCTGCGGCAGCATCACCCTGCTGTACGCCGTGGCCTGGCGACTCGCCACGCTCCGGCTGCTGCGCGCCGACGCGCCCGCGGAGCAGCCCGCCGGTTAACGACTCGGTGCACGATAGTCTGCCGGGCCGCGCCGGACCCATTCCCCGACCGGCGGCGTTGTCGGATCGGCGAATGGGCCTCGCCGCGCCTCCGGCGCTATCGTGCACCAAGTCGTAGCCTGCCTGCATGGAGTTCGTCGACGGCGCGGTACGGGTCACGGTGCCCGCCACCAGCGCGAATCTGGGTCCGGGGTACGACTCGCTGGGGTTGGCGTTGGCGCTCAGCGACGAGATCGAAGCGTCGGTCGCGCCGGGCGGCGTCACGGTCGAGGTGACCGGCGAGGGCGCCGGCGACGTACCAGAAGATGAAGATCATCTGGTGGTACGCGCGATGCACGCGACCTTCGAAG
>JBOGDG010000318.1:0-4654 GCA_050701655.1 Micromonosporaceae bacterium | reverse complement strand
CATCTCCGGGACGGTACGCCCGGCCCGCGGCGACCTCACCTTCCGCAAGACCAGCGGCGCGGCGTGGGCGAGCGTGTCGGCGTCCGGCACCGTGTCCGGGAGCCCGGCGACCACCGACGGCGTCGGCACCGCGAGCGTCGGCGTCGAGGCGGTCGACTCCGACGGCCGGCGTACCACCACCACGGTCAGCATCCCGGTACGCGCCGCGACGCAGCCGCTCGTCGGTGAGCTGAAGGTGATGTCGTTCAACCTCTGGTACGGCGGCACCAACACCAAGGACTACCGCACCAAGCAGCTACGGTTCCTGCTGTCGCACAACGTGGACGTGGTGGGCTTCCAGGAGACGTACTCCACCTCGGCTCGCGAGCTGGCGACGCTGCTCGGCTGGCACTACTACCAGGCCAGTTACAGCCTCGGCCTCGTCAGCCGGTACCCGATCACGGCGCAGGACTCGTACTCGTCGTCCGGCACCATGTACGGCGCCGGGGTACGGATCCGGCTCGACGCGAAGTACGACAAGCACATCGTGCTCTGGACCGCGCACCTCAACTACACCCCGTACGGGCCGTACGACGCCTGCAACTCGCACATGACCGTGCGGCAGATCCTGCGCCGGGAGGAGCAGTCCGGGCGGCCCCGCCAGATCGCGGGCATCCTGAACCGGATGGCGGGCGCGATCGCCGACGCGCCGAACACGCCGGTGTTCCTGGTCGGCGACTTCAACACCCCGTCCCACCTGGACTGGACCGCCGCCACGAAGGACACCCACTGCGGGTACGAGATCGCGTGGCCGACCACGGTGAAGGTGGCCGAGGCGGGGCTGCGGGACTCGTACCGGGTGGCGCATCCGGATCCGCTGCGGGACCCGGGCAACACGTGGTCGCCGATCGAGGTGCACGACCCGCAGGACCGGATCGACTTCGTGGACTTCGCCGGCCCGGTCACCGTGGTCGACTCCACCGAGCTGACCGCCGGGGCGGTCGACCCGGAGGATCCCGCCAACAACGAGTGGACCTCCGACCACCGCGCCGTGCTCACCACGTTCCGCCTCTGACGCCCCACCCACGGCACCGCAGTACACGGGCGCGGTGCCGGGGCCCCCGTGACCCCGGCACCGCGTCCCATCCTGGAGCGAGAACAAGGGCGGCGAAGGACCATTCCCTCGCCTGCGCACCGCTCCGGCCGTACCCGTGACGGACGGCGGTCAGTGTGTGAGATTCAGCTGTCGGTACGGCATCGGCGCGGCGTACGGCTCGCGCCGGCGATCAGGTCAGCCCTGTCGGGGCCGACCCGGTCCGACAACTCGAGCCCGTACACCGGTCGATTCCGGTGTGTCGTGGGCATGCCGAAGATCATGCCGGGGTACGCGTACCACCGGCAATTGGTTTTCCGGCTCAGAGTCCGAGGTGGACGTTGCCGAACGGTCCCCGCTGGGGGGTGGCGGGCGGGACGATCTGTGCCATAGGGTCGAACACATGTTCGATCGACGCTCCCTTCGCGCCGTGCCGCGAGAAGGCCAGCCCGGGTCCTATCCTGGGCCCATGACCTTGTCAGTGCACGACGTCGCCGCCGTCCTGCGAGAGCGGCTCCCAGGGGTGGGGACGAAGAAGCTGCACCAGCTTCTCTACTACTGCCAGGGTCATCATCTGGCGACCTTCAACAAACCGCTGTTCGCCGAGACCATCTCCGCGTGGGACATGGGGCCTGTGGTAGGGACCCTCTGGCGCCAGGAGAAGTCTGGCGAGGAGGCGGCTGCGACCGCTCAGCTGACCGAGGCGCAGCTGAACACCGTCGGCTATGTGCTGAGCCGGTACGGCGCGCTGACCGGCAACGACCTTGAGCACCTGACCCACAGCGAGTTGCCTTGGCAGCTGGCCGATCGCAGTCGTCGCCCCGGCGCGAGTGCGCGGATCAAGCTGGACTGGATCAGGGAGTACTTCAGCACGACCGGGGCCGCGGACGGCGATGACGACGAGCCGTCACCCGACCCACAGCTGGTCAGCGAGTGGCTTCGCGGTGCGGAGGCCAGGCGGCCAACTCCTGGGCGACCCGACAGCGTGGAGGCCGTGATGGCCAGGCTGAGCGTCAGTGGCTGACGGCGCGACTCGCTGGCAACTGGAAAACTTCCTGGAACGGCTCGATTCCTGGGTGGCGCGTGACGCCCCGAGCGATGATCTACGGCTCATCGTCACTGCCTGGATACTGACCAGATACGACGATCCGTATCAGGGAGTACGCCGTGAGAGTGCGTTCCCCAACCTCTGGTTCGGAGTGGTCCCGAACACCGCTGACGGGCTCGGCACGGTGGTGGTGTGTTCGTACTGGATCGAGGAGGCCCGCCGGACGGTGAGCTGTGACAACTTCGGGAGGTTGAGCCTGCCCCTGTAGCGCTACGAACCGCGGAGGCCGGTGAGCAGGGCGGTGGTCTGGGCCCGGCGGCCCCAGGCGATGAATCCGACCAGCACCAGCAGGATCACCGGGGTGATCGCCAGGACCGGATCGCCGAATACGACCAGCTGGGTGAACGCGGCGCCGACCATCACGCCGGCGAGCCCGAGTGCGGCGAGACCGGCGAGTCGGGGGATCACCAGCCCGATGGCGCCGAGCAGCTCCAGGGTCCCGACCACGTACCGGAACCACTGGCCGATGCCGATGTCCTCGAAGAGCTGCACCGCGGTCTGCTCCCCGAAAAGCTTCGGCCCGGCTGCCGCCGCCAGGTAGAACAGGGCGAGCAGCACCTGCAGCACCCACAGGGTGATGTTCAGGCCCTTGCCGGTGGTGGGGGCGGCGTTCGCGGTCTGGTCGGTGCTCATGTCGGTGTCCTTCCGGAGATCGGATAACACCGGATTAGACCAGCCACGGCAGCGAAACTCATCGATCTCGGCCGGTGACTCGCCGGTCAGCGGGTCAGTAGCGCTGGCGCAGCGACTGGGCGACCTCGACCGCCCAGTACGTCAGGATGATCTGCGCGCCGGCGCGTCGGATCGACGTCAGCGACTCCAGGATCGCGCGCTCCCGATCCACCCAGCCGTTCGCGGCGGCGGCCTCGAGCATGGCGTACTCGCCGGAGACCTGGTACGCCGCGACCGGGACGTCCACGGACTCGCGTACCGCCCGGATCACGTCCAGGTACGGCAGCGCTGGCTTCACCATCACCATGTCGGCGCCCTCGGCGAGATCGAGCGCGACCTCCCGCAGCGCCTCGGTCAGGTTGGGCACGTCCTGCTGGTAGGTCTTCCGGTCGCCCTGCAGCGTCGACTCGACCGCCTCCCGGAACGGCCCGTAGAACGCGCTCGCGTACTTCGCGGAGTACGCCAGCATGCTGACCTGGTCGAAGCCCGCGGCGTCCAGCGCGGCGCGCACCACGCCGACCTGGCCGTCCATCATCCCGCTGGGGCCGAGCACGTGGGCACCCGACGAGGCCTGGGCGACCGCCATCTCGGCGTACCGCTGGAGGGTGGCGTCGTTGTCGACCGAGCCGTCGTCGGCCAAGACTCCGCAGTGGCCGTGGTCGGTGAACTCGTCCAGGCACAGGTCGCTCATCAGCACCGTGGCGTCGCCCAGCTCGGACGACAGGTCCCGCAGCACCACGTTGAGGATGCCGTCCGGGTCGGTGCCGCCGGAGCCGACCGCGTCCCGTACCGCGGGGACGCCGAAGAGCATCAGCCCGCCGACGCCGGCCTCCACCGCCTCCACCGCCGCCTTGCGCAGCGACTCCCGGGAGTGCTGCACCACCCCCGGCAGCGACGTCACCGGTCGCGGCTCGGTGAGCCCCTCCCGCACGAACATCGGCAACACCAGATCAGCCGGGTGTACGCGGGTCTCCTCGACCAACCGGCGCAGCGCCGCGGTACGCCGCAGCCGCCTCGGACGTACCGTCGGAAAAGTCATCGCCGTCTCCTACCGGGAGGAAGCCGCCTACCGAAAGCGCAGTGCGGTCGGGCCCTGCACCTTCGAGCCGCGGCGCTGCTTGGTCGGCATCTCGGCCAGCTTCTCGCGCAGCTCGACCGCGTACGCCGCGACCGCCTCCACCAAGTCTGGCACGCTCGCGTGGTCGGGCTGTACGTCGACCCGCAGCCCGAACTCCCGCGCCGTCTCCGCCGTCTTCGGCCCGATGCAGGCCACCACCGTACGGGCGTGCGGCTTGCCGGCGATCCCGACCAGATTCCGCACCGTGGACGACGAGGTGAACAGCACCGCGTCGAAGCCGCCGCTCTTGATCGCGTCCCGGATCTCGGCCGGCGGCGGGGCGGCGCGTACGGTCCGGTACGCCGTCACGTCGTCGACCTCCCAGCCCTTCGCGGAGAGCCCGGCGGCCAGGGTCTCGGTGGCGATGTCGGCGCGCGGCAGCAGCACCCGGCTCACCGGGTCGAGCACCGCGTCGTGGGGCGCGAAGTCGGCCAGCAGCCCCTCGCTGGACTGCTCCCCGGACGGCAGCAGCTCCGGCTGGATCCCGAAGGCGCGTACCGCGTCCGCGGTCGCCTCCCCGATGCAGGCGATCTTCACGCCGCCGAAGTGGCGCGCGTCGAGGCCGTGCTCGGTGAACTTCTCCCAGACCGCGCGTACCGCGTTGGTGGAGGTGAAGACGACCCAGGCGTACCGGCCGTCGACCAGGCCCTTGATCGCCCGCTCCATCTGGGCCGGGGTACGCGGC
>JBOGDG010000317.1:0-4662 GCA_050701655.1 Micromonosporaceae bacterium | reverse complement strand
GTAGGGGGCAGGCCCAAGGTGGTGAGAGCGGCGGGGCGCGCGGCCAGGATGGTAAGGGCGGCGGCGTGAGTAGCCCAGCTGGCGAGGGCGGGGCGGGCGCTGAGGTGGCGGCGATCGACTTCGGTGACGGTGGGTTGGGCGACCCGGTGTGGGATCTGGTGGTGTTGACCCACTGGGACGCCGAGCGGCTGCCGGCGGTGCTCGCCGGGTATCGGCCCGACCCCGCGACCCGGGACCGACTGCGCCAGCTGTACCGGCCGTACCAGATCAGCCGTCACCTGCTCGCGGTCGAGTGGCTCACCGACCACGGCTACGACCCGGCGCCCACCCTCGACGAGCTGACCCGGATCGCGAGCCAGCGAGATATCAGCCGCTCGGCTGGAACAGATGGGTGAAGGCTTTCAGGTTGTCCAGCGGTTCGCCGCGCTTGACGCGCCACTCGTACTCGCGGCGGATCGACGTACCGAAGCCGATCTCCAGCAGGGTGTTGAAGTTGTCGTCGGCGTAGCGCAGCACCGCGCCGAGCAGCCGGTCCAGCTCCTCGGCGGTCACCGAGTGCAACGCGACTCGGCCGGTCAGGTAGACGTCGCCGACCTTGTCGGTGGCCCAGGCGACGCCGTACATCCGGGCATTCTGCTGCAGCAACCACTCCCAGAGCTGTTCCCGATTTTCGTCGGGCTGGCGCATCACGAACGCCTCGATCCGCAGCGCGTGCTCGCCGATGATCAGGTTGCAGTTGGTCTTGTACTTGCGGGTGCCGGGCAATGTCACCACGTAGGACGCCGGGCCGGTGCGGTCCCACTCCAGCTCGGCGGCGTCCAGTGTGGACTCGATCACGGAGGCCACTGACATGCGGTAATCCTCAGCTCACCAGGTCGAGGCGGTGCGCGTGGTGGTCGACCAGCGCGTGCCGGTACACCGCCAGCAAACCACGTACGGTGCGCTCCCACGAGAAGTTCTGCGCATGCCGTACGGCGCCGGTCGCCAGCGCCGCGCGCAGGTCGTACGAGGAGAGCAGCTTGTCCAGCACCGCGGCCCACTCCTCGGGGCAGTGGCTGTCCACCAGTACCCCGGAGGAGCCGTCGTCGACCGCGGTCACCAGCCCACCGACGGCGGCGGCGACCACCGGCGTACCGCAGGCCTGGGCCTCCAGCGCCACCAGCCCGAAGCTCTCGTTATAGCTCGGTACGCAGAGTAGATCCGCCGCCCGGTACAGCCGCGCCAGCCGGTCTGCCGACTGTGGCGGCAGGAACCGTACGTGCTCGCCCACCCCGAGCGAGCCGGCGAGCTCGTGCAGGTGCTCGGGGCGTTCCAGACCGGTGCCGCTGGGGCCGCCGCAGACCACCACGGTGGCCTTGGCGGCCAGCTCGGGGTTGCGTTCCCGCAGCGACGCGAGCGCGCGTACCACCAGGTCAGGGGCTTTCAACGGTTGGATCCGGCCCACGAACAGCAGCACGAAGCCATCCTCGGGGAGGCCGAACTCGCGCCGCGCGGCGGCCATCGAGCCCGGGGTGAAGCGGCCCAGGTCGGCGCCCGGCTCGACCACCGCGATCCGGCCCGGGTCGGCGCCGTACAGCTCGGCCAGCTCGACCGCCTCGGCGTTGGTGTTCGCCACCAGCAGGTCAGCCTCGGTGACCACCTGCTCCTCACCGATCACCCGGGTACGCGGCTCCGGAGTGTCCCCGTCGGCGAGCAGCAGATTCTTCACCTTCGCGAGCGTGTGCGGGGTGTGCACCAATGGCACCCCCCAGCGGTCCTTCGCCAGCCACCCCGCCTGACCCGACAGCCAGTAGTGGCTGTGCAGCAGGTCGTACCACCCGGGGGGTCTGGCCGCCTCGGCACGCAGCACGCCGGCGGTGAAGGCACAGAGCTGAGCCGGCAGGTCCTGTTTCGCCAATCCTTCGTACGGGCCGGCCATCACGTGCCGCACCGTCACGCCGGGCGCCAGCTCGGCGCACGGCGGCTGCTCGCTGGAGGTGGCGCGGGTGAAGACCTCGACCTCGACACCCGCCTCGGCGAGCCGCCGGGAGACCTCGACGATGTAGACGTTCATGCCGCCGGCGTCGCCCGTACCGGGCTGTTCCAGTGGAGAGGTGTGCATCGAGAGGGTGACCACGCGACGGGGAATCGGAGCGTCCGGGAGCTCAGCTGCCTGCCTCGGCGTCACGTTGCTGCCTCCTGGACGCGCGGTCTGTGGTCACGGTGATGGGCCGGTGGGCCCACTGGCACAACATTCGCCAGACCCGGGCATCTTCCCCGCCTACCCCTATGTCGTGACATGGATCACGTGCCCGGCGCGATGTCCGGTCGGTGGATCGGAGAGGATCGACCGTATGGCTTCCACAGCAGCCCCGCTCGCGGTAGTGACCGGCGCCTCCAGCGGCATCGGCGCCGCCACCGCTCGCCGGCTCGCCAAAGAGGGCTATCACGTGGTGCTCGCCGCCCGCCGGCTGGAGCGCCTGCGCCCACTCGCTTCCGGACTCGGGGGTACGCCGATCCGCTGCGATGTCACCGTCGCCGCCGACGTCGCAGCGCTCGCCGCCGCCGTGGCCGAGCTGGGCCAGCCGCTGCACGTACTGGTGAACAACGCCGGGGGCGCGGTCGGGCTGGACCCGGTCGAATCCGCCCCGGTCGAAGACTGGCAGCGGATGTACGAGACCAACGTGATCGGCGCGCTCCGGGTCACCCAGGCGTTGCTGCCGCAGTTGGAGTCCTCCGGCGGCGGCACGATCGTGGTGCTCACCTCCACCGCCGGCCACGCCACGTACCCCGGCGGCGGCGGGTACGTCGCCGCCAAGAGCGCCGAGGTGGCGCTCGCCGAGACGCTGCGCCGCGAGCTGGTGGGCCGCCCGGTACGGGTGGTCGAAATCGCCCCCGGGCTGGTGGCGACCGACGAGTTTTCGCTGGTCCGGTTCGGTGGCGACGCCGAGCGGGCCGCCGCCGTGTACGACTCCGTGGAGGGGCCGCTGGTCGCCGACGACATCGCCGACTGCGTCGCCTGGTGCGTCACCCGGCCGTACCACGTGAACATCGACCGGCTGGTGGTACGCCCGTTGGCACAGGCCGATAACACCACACTGCACCGCGGCCCGATCGCACCCCGCGAATAGCTTCCGGTAGGTAGCCTGCGCGACATGCGTCCCGGGTACGACGTCACGGACTCCGGAGGCCGGAGCTACCGGCACCCGGAGAATCCGCGCGAGCTGCCGCCCGCGGAGGCCGGCGCCGGCGACTACCGCGACGAGGTACGCGCGCACGTGGAACGTACCGTCGGGCCGGTGGAGCGGGTGTGGCCCGAGCTGTTCGCCCGGGGCGTCCGGATCGACCTGCTGATGGTGTCCCCGACCCGGGAACGCCCGTACGTCACGATGGTCACCGCGGGGATGAGCGAGCGGTCGATGACCGTGCCGCCGGACATCGACGCGCCGGCGTACGCGGAGCTGCTGCTGTGCCTGCCGCCGGACTGGCCCCGCACCGAGCGGGACTGGGCCAACGACGCCAACTACTGGCCGCTGCGTACGCTCCGGCAGGCCGCCCGGATGCCCCACCTGTACGAGACCTGGCTCGACGTCTGGCACACCATCCCCAACGGCGAACCGCCCGCGCCGCTGGCCGCCGGAGTGGACTTCGTCGCCGTACTGGTGACGCCGACGTTCCTGGTGGGGCCTGACGTGGCCAGCCTGACCACGGCGTCGGGCACCCGGATCGCGTTCCACGGGGTGGTGCCGCTGTACCCGGCGGAGCTGCGGCTCGCACTCGACTCCGGGATGGAGGAGCTGATGGGCCGATTCGGCGAGCACCGGGTCACCGAGCTGCTGGACCCGCACCGCGCCGACGTGACCCGCTGAGGTTGATCCGCGGTTGATCCGCGCCGCGCGGACCTGGCCCCCTGGGGCTGCCGAGCCGGTAACGTCATGCCATGGCTCACTGGGTGGAGCTGCTGATCCAGGTGGTGGCGGCCGCTGGGCTCGGCGCGGCGATCGGGTTCGAGCGGGAGCTGTCCGCGCAGCCGGCCGGGTTGCGTACCCACATGCTGGTCTCACTCGGCGCGGCGCTGTTCTCGATCGCCGGCAGCGACCTGCTCGGCGGCGATCCGACCCGGGTGGCGGCCCAGGTGGTGACCGGCATCGGCTTCCTCGGCGGCGGCGCGATCCTGCGCGAGGGGATGTCGATCCGGGGGCTCACCACCGCCGCGTCGCTGTGGGTGTCGGCGGCGCTCGGGCTCGCGATCGGGCTGCACGCCTACCTGGCGGCGGTCTCCACCATGGTGCTGGCGCTGATCGTGCTGGCCGCCATCAAGAAGGTCGAGGACGAGTACCTGCCGCAGCGCCGTCAGCTGGAGGTCACCCTCTCCCTGGAGCCGGAGACCACACTGTCCACTGTGGAGCACGCGGTGGCTGACGCGTTGCCGCGCAGCCGGGTGCTCCGGGTGCAGTACCGCGAAGGCGGCCAGGAGCTCGTCGTGATGGCACGCCCCCAGCTCGACCTCTCTCTAGCCGCCCTGGCCGAACGCCTCCTGTCGCTCCCCGGTGTCCACGGCGTAGACATCAACAGATAGGCCGGCCCGCTAGAGGGTGGTGTTGATCAGGACGGGTTCGGGGCGGAGGGTTACGCCGAAGCGGTCCGCTACGCCGTCGCGGATCTCCGCCGCCAGCTCGAGCA
>JBOGDG010000316.1:0-4662 GCA_050701655.1 Micromonosporaceae bacterium | reverse complement strand
CGCTACATTAGTTCAACGAGTCAACGACTCAGGACACTAGGAGCGAACAGTGGGCCTCCAGAACACCGGTGAGCTGGTCTCGGCCGCCGCCGCGCAGGGGCAGGCCGCCGACGCGCAGGGGCAGGCCGTCGCCGGGTTCAACGTGATCACGGTCGAGCACGCCGAGGCGATCGTCGCCGGCGCCGAGCTGGCCGGGCGGCCGGTGATCCTGCAGCTGAGCCAGAACGCGGTGAAGTTCCACGGCTGGCGGCTCGGCCCGATCGCGCTCGCCAGCAAGGCGGTCGCCGAGGCGGCGACGGTGCCGGTGGCGCTGCACCTCGATCACGTGGAATCCGAGGAGCTGCTGCGACAGGCCCCCGAGTACGGCTTCGGCTCGGTGATGTACGACGCGTCCAGGCTGCCGTACGAGGCGAACGTGAACGCCACGAAGGCAGCGACGGAGTTCGCCCACCGGCACGGGCTGTGGCTGGAGAGCGAGCTGGGCGAGGTGGGCGGCAAGGACGGGGCGCACGCGCCGGGGGTGCGTACCGACCCCGAGGAGGCGGCCGGGTACGTCGCCGCCACCGGGGTGGACGCGCTCGCCGTCGCGGTCGGCTCCTCGCACGCGATGACCAGCCAGACCGCGAAACTGGATCACGAGCTGATCGGGCGGCTCCGCGACGCGGTGCCGGTGCCGCTGGTGCTGCACGGCTCGTCGGGCGTACCGGACGAGGAGCTGGCGGCCGCGGTACGGGCAGGCATGGTAAAGATCAACATCGGGACGGCGCTGAACGTCGCGTACACCGGCGCGGTGCGCGCCTCGCTCGCCGCCGACGACACCCTGGTGGACCCGCGCAAGTATCTGGCACCCGCCCGGGAGGCGGTCGCCGAGCTGGTCGCCCACTACGTAAAGCTGCTAGCCCCCGCCTGATCCCGGGCCGCGGTCGGCGCGCCTGGTGGGGCGAGGAACGCGGGCAGTCGCAGGCGGCGCCACGGGTTGCGGCGGAGCGCCCGGTCCAGCAGCAGCCCGATGATCACTCCCGCGACGGTGTCGGTCACCCAGTGGTAGCCGAGGTACGTCGTCGCGAAGCTGACCACGATCGCGGGCCCGTAGCGCAGCAGCCGGCGTACCCACGGCCACACGAACGGCGCGAGCAGCATCGCGAGCACGCCGTACCAGACGATCACGTTGGCGGCGTGCCCCGACGGGTACGACCGCCCCGTCGACTCGCTGAACAGCAGCACCGAGCCGTAGTGCGGCGCGCCCCGGTCGGTGAGCAGCTTCAACGCGCCGATCGTCACGTACGTGAAGGCGAACGCGCACACCACCGGCAACACCGGCTCGTACGTCTTCAGCCGCCGCGCGTGCAGGATCGCCAGCCCCAGGCACAGCAGTGTCAGCGGGAGGCCCTGACCCAGGTAGTTGAACACCTTCGCGGTCATGTCGGCGCCCGGCGGCCGGTGCGAGTCGGCGAAGTTCTTCGCCTGTACGTCGAGGTCCAGCAGCGGCGAGCCGTCCAGCGCCAACCCGAGGGTCAGCGCCACCAGCGAGACCAGTAGCAGTACGTCGAACCAGACTCCCGCCGGCATCAGCTTCGACTCCGGCGGCACCGCGTGGTCGGGACGGGGCGGGGCGCTCACACGGCCTCCACGGTGCTCAGCCCGCAGAAACCGCACAGCGCGGCGAACCCGTCGTCGGTGCCGGGCCAGTGTCGCCGCAGCGCCGCCACGCCGGACCGGCGCGCCACGGAACGCAGGGTCCATACCACCAGGATCGCGTCGTCGGCGTACCCCAGCACGGGTATGAAGTCCGGCACCAGGTCGATCGGGAGCGCCAGGTAGGCGCCCAACGCCCCGAGCCGCCAGCGCACCCCACGCGGCAGCGATGAGTCCCGCGCCAGCCGTACGGTGAGCCGTACCAGATCGGGTAGCAGCCGCATCGCCTCGGTCAGTACGCCGCCGCGCGGCCGTACCACCAGAAGCACCGCCATCAGCGCCAGCCAGCACGCAGCGAGGCTCACACCCACGGCGAGCAGCAGCTGGAGCACGACGTCGAGCACACTACGGACGTTAGCTGAACACCCAGCGCCACGACAGCCAGCCACCCAGCTCCAAGATCATGAGCCCTTTCACGTCGCTGGGACGACATGACGGGCGCCATGATCTTGGGAGCTGGCGGGTGGGCGGCCCAGCGACCAGGCCGCCGCGCCGTTAGAGCTGGTCGCCGATGGCGCGGTAGAGCAGGTCCGCGCGTACGCCGGAGTTGGGGCAGCCGCCGAAGTGGTGCAGCGCGACCACCTTGTGGGTACGCCGGGAGAGCACCGGCGAGCCGGACGATCCCGGCGCGGTGTCGCAGTAGTAGCTCGCGTCACTGCCCTCGGTGTAGCCCGGGTACACCGGCTCGTCGATCCGGCAGGCGCCGCGCGCGTCCACGTCGCTGTGCAGCGAGATCTGCTTCGGGTCGCCGCCCGGGTGCTGCGGGATGTAGACCTCTTCGCCCCGGTCGGCGCGCCGGCTGTCCAGCGTGAGGTGGCCGAAGTCGCGGATCTTGTCGAACCCGCTGACCGTGAACAGGGTGTAGTCCAGCTCGCGTTCGGTGGCGAGCACCGAGCCCCCGACCACCTTGGTCGGCGTGGTCACCCGCCGGTCGCCGCACGCGACGCACTGGTAGTTGAACCAGACCTCGGTGTTACGCGCGGAGCCGGTGCTGCGGAAGCAGTGGTGGTTGGTCAGCAGCCGGTTGTTCGGGCCGATCCGCCACGCGGTGCACAGCGACCGGCCGTCGATCAACAGCCGGGCCACCGGGCGGCTGTGGGCGTACTCGGCGGGGTAGTCGGACTTGTAGCAGACCGCGTCCTCGGTGTCGTCCCTGCCGCAGACGCTCTCCTCGCTACCCGGCCCCGCGGGCGGGGCGTCGCCGCGGCGACCCGGCACCGCGACCGGGGCCTCGTCGCCGGTCAGCCCGCGGGCGACCTTGTCGATGGTGGCGCCGTACCGGGTCATCAGGCCGGCGGCCTCGGGGGCGGATTCCAGCGTCACCACGGCGGTGTCGCCGCTCACCGACATCGCCCAGAAGCCACCCGCCTCGTCGTAGGTGATCGGCGCGTCACCGGGCAGCTTCACCCGGGTCGGGTCGGCGCGGTAGCTGTGGATCTCGTTACCGCTCGGGTCGGCGACGGTCATCCGACCCCCCGGTGGTACGGCCAGCCGCGAGAAGTGCAGCTTGACGTACCGGGCGCCGGGGAACCGGAACTTGTGGGTACGTTCGCCGGCGTACCCGAGGACGGTGTTGACGGTCTCGTGCAGCCCGACCTGCTCAGGCTCGGTGCCACTGGGCGCGGTGTCGTTGGGCTCGGTGCCGCTGGGCTCGCCCGGCATGGTCCCGCCGGCGTCTCGGCCGCCATCGCGGTCGGTGATCGGGTCGGCGGAGTCCGCACGCTCGGTGCCGCTGGGGTCGATGGCGCGGGTCGCGGTTCTGGTCGCGCCCGGATCGACTGCGGTCGCGTACCCGGTGCTGGCCATCCCGCTGATCACCAGCCCGGCCGCCACCGCCACCGCACTCAGAAGTCGTGTCCGACCCCGTACCCGCATGATTCTCATCCCCTCTGCCCGGCTAACACCCGATTTGTCTAACGAGACGGGCTGCGCGGCGACACTCCCTGTGGCCGGGCCAAGAGGTCAGGCGTCGAACGGAGGGGACTCGGTACGTTCGATCATCTGGGCGACGCCCTCCCGGGTCGCCAGTACGATCAGCCGGTCCTCGCTGGTCAGTACGCGATTCGCCGGCGGCGCCCAGAGCGCGTGGTCCCCCGGCTCGCCGAGCGCGATCACCTGCGCCTTGCCCGGGATGTGGGCCGCGTCGACGCGCTTACCGTCCAGGTCGCTGTCCTTCCCCACCGGGAAGTCGGCGAACAGCAGCACCCAGCGGTCCACCGGCACGCTGTCGAACACCTTGCGTTCCACCATCGCGAGCGCGAAGTTCGGCGCCGCGAGGAAGGACACGCTGCGGGACTCGATCTTGAAGTGCTGCTGGATCCGGGCGGCGAGATCGCCGTCGAAGAGCCGCAGCACGATCCGCAACTCCCGGTGCAGCGACCGGGCCTGCAGCGCCGCCTCCAGGTTCTTCACATCGTTGCTGGTCACCGCCACCAGCGCGCGGCAGGTGTCCACCTTCGCCGCCCGCAGCGTGGCCTGCTGTGTGGCGTCGCCGAGGATCACCGGGATCTTGCGCTCGTTGGCGATCCGTACGCCGATCGCCTGCGCGTCCCGCTCCACCGCCACCACCGGCAGCCCCAGGTCGTGCAGCTGGATCAGCACCCGGGAGCCGACGTTGCCGAGCCCGACCACCACCACGTGGGCCTCGGTGGAGTCCCGCAGCCGCCCCACGGTGACCGCCAGCCGGGCGCCCACCACACCGTCGACCACCGCGGCGGTCACCACCGGCACCAGCGCGATCCCGGACAGCATCACCACGGCCTGGATGATCTTGGCGGCGCCGTCGATGGTCTCGTCGGGGTCGCCGCCGCCGGCCGCCGTCAGCAGCGTGAAGTAGACCGCGTCGTACCAGGGGCGCTCCAGGATCAGGCCGTACGCGACGCTGCCGACCACCAGCAGCCCGATCAGCAACACCACGGCGGTACGCAGCTTGCGGCTGAACATGCCGCGTACCCAGCTCCACAGCAC
>JBOGDG010000315.1:0-4682 GCA_050701655.1 Micromonosporaceae bacterium | reverse complement strand
CCCTGGTACGGGCCCCCAGCGGCCGGGTACGGGCCGCCGCCGATGGGCTTCGGGCCACCGCCGGCACCGCGTCCGGATCCCCGGCCGGGGTGGTCCAACGATCTGGTGGCCGCCACCGTGGCGATGGTGGCGTTGGCGGTGTTGGGAGTGGTGTGGGGGTTCCTCTGGCAGGCGATCATGCCGGGGCCGGAGATCCTGATGACCGCCGACGGGCCGGTGCACGCCGACGCCACGTCGGAGTCGTACTTCGCCGTCGACGGGTGGTTCGCCGTGCTGGGCGCGGCGGTCGGGCTGTTCGGGGCGCTGGGCAGCTGGCTGCTGGTACGCCGGCACCGTGGGCCGTTGGTGCTGGTCGGCGTGGTGGCCGGCTGCCTGATCAGCGCGGTAGTGGCCTGGCAGGTGGGGCGCCACATCGGACTGCCCGAGTTCGAGCGGCTGATCACCGACGCGCCCGTCGGGGAGCGGTTCCACCGGCCGGCGCGGCTGGTGGCGTACGGGTTGCTGGCGGTACCGGGGTTCACGGCGGCGTTCACGTACACCCTGCTGGCGGGCTGGTCCCGGTACGCCGGGCTGCGCCGACCGGCACCGGGGGAGTGGCTGCCGGCGCCCGGGCCGGGTCCCTGGCAGGCGCCGGTGCCACCCCGCTGAGCCGCGGCGTCGCAGGTTGCCGGTCCCGCCCCGCTGAGCCGCGGCGTGGCGTGTGTCTCGTGACGTGATACACGTGCGTCCGTACCGTGGGACACGCATAGACTCGACGGGTGCTCACCCGTATCGACCTGACCGAGTCGACCGCCGACCCGCGCGGGATGCTGCCGCGTGCCCGGCTCGACGTCACCGCCGCGATCGAACAGATCCGCCCGGTGGTGGCGGCGGTACGCGAGCATGGCGGCGCCGCGGTGCGTGACGCGACGCGGCGGTTCGACGGAGTGGAGCTGGGCCCGCTGCGGGTCCCCGCGCCCGCGCTGGCAGCGGCCGCCGAAGCCCTCGACCCGGCGGTACGCGACGCCCTGCAGGTCGCCATCGAACGCGCCCGCAAGGTGCACGCCGACCAGCGGCGTACCGACGTCACCACCCAGGTGGTCCCCGGCGGCACCGTCACCGAACGCTGGGTCCCCGTCGGAAGGGTCGGGCTGTACGTGCCCGGCGGACTCGCCGTCTACCCGTCCAGCGTCGTGATGAACGTGGTGCCGGCGCAGAC
Organism: Micromonosporaceae bacterium; assembly: GCA_050701655.1. GTDB lineage: Bacteria > Actinomycetota > Actinomycetes > Mycobacteriales > Micromonosporaceae > WHSM01. The sequence continues at coordinate 3,484 of JBOGDG010000315.1, read as the reverse complement.
CGCCGGGGTGACCGGGATCGCGGTCGCCAGCCCGCCCCAGAAGGACACCGGCTTGCCGCACCCGCTGGTGCTCGCCGCCTGTGCCCTGCTCGGCGTCGACGAGGTGTACGCCGTCGGCGGCGCCCAGGCGATCGCCATGTTCGGCTACGGGGTCCCGGACGAGTGCCCAGCGGTGGACATGGTCACCGGGCCGGGCAATATCTGGGTCACTGCGGCGAAGCGGCTGCTGCGTGGCCTGGTCGGGATCGACTCCGAGGCCGGGCCGACCGAGATCGTGATCCTCGCCGACGACTCCGCCGACCCGGTGCACGTCGCCGCCGACCTGATCAGCCAGGCCGAACACGACCCGCTCGCCGCGAGCGTGCTGGTGACCGACAGCGTCGCGCTGATCGAGGCGGTGGAGGCCGAGCTGAAGACGCAGGTCGCCGCCACCAAGCACGCTGAACGGATCACCCAGGCGCTCACCGGCCGGCAGTCCGGCGCGGTGCTGGTACGCGACCTCGACCAGGGACTCGCGGTGGTCGACGCGTACGCCGCCGAGCACCTGGAGATCCAGGCTCGCGATGCCCGGTCGGTCGCCGAAAGGGTACGCAACGCCGGCGCGATCTTCGTGGGACCGCACTCCCCGGTGAGTCTCGGCGACTACTGCGCCGGGTCGAACCACGTACTGCCGACCGGGGGCTGTGCGCGGCACTCGTCCGGGCTGTCGGTGCAGACCTTCCTGCGCGGCGTTCACCTGGTGGAGTACACCGAGGAGGCCCTGGCGGAGGTGGCCGATCACGTGATCGCGCTCGCCAACGCCGAGGACTTGCCGGCCCACGGCCAGGCGGTGGCGGCGAGGTCGAAGCGATGAACCTCGAAGACCTGCCGCTGCGGGACGAGCTGCGCGGCCGGACCCCGTACGGGGCGCCGCAGCTGGACGTACCGGTGCGGCTTAACACCAACGAGAACTCCTACCCGCTGCCCGAGGTGGCGGTGGAGGCGGTCGCGAAAGCGGTCGGCGCGGTGCTGCGGGACCTCAACCGGTACCCGGACCGGGACGCCGTCGCGCTGCGGGAAGACCTCGCGGCGTACCTCGGGCACGGGCTGACCAGCGCCCACACCTGGCCGGCGAACGGCTCCAACGAGATCCAGCAGCAGCTGCTGCAGGCCTTCGGCGGGCCGGGGCGGACCGCGCTCGGCTTCACCCCGAGCTACTCGATGCACCCGCTGCTGGCGCTCGGCACCGGCACCCGCTGGATCGAAGGCGGGCGTAACCCGGACTTCAGCATCGACCGGGCGACCGCGCTCGAACAGATCGCCGAGCACCAGCCCGACGTGGTGTTCCTCTGCTCCCCGAACAACCCCACCGGCACCGCGCTCGACCCGGCGCTGGTACGGGTGGTGCTGCAGGCCGCACCCGGGATCGTGGTGGTGGACGAGGCGTACGCGGAGTTCGCCCGAGCTGGCACCCCGAGCGCGTTGGCGCTGCTGGCCGCGTACCCCCGGCTGGTTGTCACACGGACCATGAGCAAGGCGTTCGCGTTCGCCGGGACCCGGCTGGGCTACCTCGCCGCTCACCCCGCGATCGTGGAGGCGTTGCAGCTGGTACGGCTGCCGTACCACCTCTCCTCGCTCACCCAGGCGGCGGCGCGGGCCGCGCTGGCGCACGCCGATGCCACCCTCGCCACCGTCGACCTGGTGAAGCGGCAGCGGGACCGGCTGGTCACCGAGCTGGCCGGGCTCGGCCTGGACGTGGCCCCGAGCGACGCCAACTTCGTGCTCTTCGGTACGTTTCCCGACCAGAAGCTGATCTGGCAGCGACTGCTAGACCGGGGAGTGCTGGTACGCGACGTCGGGCTGCCCGGCTGGCTACGGGTCACCGCCGGCACCCCTGAGGAGACCAGCGCGTTCCTGGACGCGATGGCGGCAGTGTGGGAGGAGAGCCGATGAGTCGCACGGGCACGATCGAGCGCACCACCGGCGAGACCAAGGTGCGGGTGTCCGTCGATCTGGACGGCACCGGCCAGGGGGACATCTCCACCGGGGTGGGCTTCTACGACCACATGCTCAATCAGCTCGCCAAGCACGGCGGCTTCGACCTCACCGTGCACACCGAGGGTGACCTGCACATCGACGCGCACCACACCATGGAGGACACCGCGATCGCGCTCGGCCAGGCGTTCGCTCAGGCCCTCGGAGACAAGTCGGGGGTACGCCGCTTCGGCGACGCCGTGGTGCCGCTCGACGAGGTGCTGGTGCAGGCCGCGGTCGACCTGTCCGGACGGCCGTACGTGGTGCACGAGGAGCCGGCGGGGCTGGCGCCGTACATCGGGCAGGTCTACCCGACCAGCATGACCCGGCACATCCTGGAGTCGTTCGGCCACCACGCCCGCGTCACGCTCCACATCAGGGTGCTGCGGTCCTCCAACCCCGGGCAGCAGCCGGACGCGCACCACGTGGTGGAGGCGCAGTTCAAGGCGTTCGCGCGGGCGCTGCGGGACGCGGTGGCGTACGACGGGCGCCGCGGCGGCGTACCGAGCACGAAGGGTGTGCTGTGAAGCTCGTGGCCGCGGCTGTCGTGGCTCCGGTCGAGGGGCGGGCGCGGTGAAGGCGTTGGCGCCGATCCTGTTGCTGGCGGTGGCGGGGATGCTGGCCGGCGGGGCATGGTCGCTGCGCAAGCAGGGCGCGAGCGGCGTGGCGATCGGCGTGACCGGCCTGCTGGCGGTGCTGGCGTTCGTGGGTGGCGTGCTGTGGTTGCTGCCGGAAGGGTTCTTCGGATGAGCCCCCGGGTGGTGGTGCTGGATTACGGCTCCGGCAACCTGCGCTCTGTGGAACGGGCGCTGGCCAGGGCCGGCGGCGAGGTCACCGTGACCCCCGACCTGGCGGTCGCCGCCCGCGCGGACGGGCTGGTGGTGCCCGGCGTGGGCGCGTTCGCCGCCTGCATGGCCGGGATCGAAGCCGCCGCGGCCCGGTCCCTGATCGTCGACCGGTACGCCGCCGGCGACCCGATCCTCGGGATCTGCGTCGGGATGCAGGTGATGTTCGCCGCCGGCGCCGAGCACGGTGTGGTCACCAAGGGGCTCGGCCTGCTCGACGGCGAGGTCACCCGGCTGGTGGCCCCGCCCGGCGTACCGCTGCGGGTGCCGCACATGGGGTGGAACACGGTGAGCGCCCCCGCCGACTCCGCACTGTTCGCCGGGCTGCCGGCCGACGCCCGGTTCTACTTCGTCCACTCGTACGCCCCGCGCCCGACCCCGGCGCTGCACGCTGACGCGCGGGTGACCACCGCGGAGCACGGCGTCGAGTTCGTCGCGGCGGTGGAGCGGGGCCCGCTGTGGGCCACTCAGTTCCACCCCGAGAAGTCCGGCGACGCCGGCGCCGCGCTGCTCGCCAACTGGGTCGGGACACTGCGATGAGCCGGCCTGCCGCTGGCCCGCCTCCCGGCGGACTACCCGCTGGCCCGGTTTCGGCCCGCCCGCCTGCCGCTGGCCCGGTTCTCGCC
>JBOGDG010000314.1:0-4682 GCA_050701655.1 Micromonosporaceae bacterium | reverse complement strand
GCGCTGCGCGCCGCGTTGGATCGCCCGCTCGGCGAGCCCGCGAAGGCCGCCACCACCGAGGACGCCGGCCCGGCCCGCCGGGAGGAGCCGGCAGCCCCTGCCGCCAGCCACAAGTCCGACTTCCGTACCGAGGACGACACCGACACCAAGGAGATCCCGATGGTGCCGTCGCTGGCGGTGCTGCGTGGACGGCGTACCGACGCCGGCTCCAGCAAGTCGCGCTCCGGCAACGACCGCAACCAGCTCCCAAGCTGGGACGACGTCCTATTTGGCGGCAAGTAGAGGGCTCAGAAGTCCCCGGCCTAGGGTTGCCGCGTGGACTGGTTGAGTCTGATCGGGTGGGGTGGCTCGGCGCTGGTCGTCGTGTCGCTGTTGCAGACCCGGATACTCCGGCTGCGGGTGCTCAACCTGGTCGGCAGTGTGGTGCTGGTCGGCTTCAACGCGGCGATCGCGGTGTGGCCGATGGTGGGGATGAACGTCGTGCTCGCGGCGATCAACGCGGGCAACCTGTGGTGGCTGCTGCGGCACGCGCACGACGACGACGAGTACGCGGTGATCGAGGTGACGCCGGCGAACGCGTACCTGCGGCACGTACTGGCCACCCACGCCGCCGACATCGCCCGCTTCAACCCGGACTTCGACCCGGCCGACCACACCGCGCCCGACGACGGGTACGCGTTCCTGGTGCAGCGCGGTGACCGTACGGTCGGGGTGGTGCTGGCGCACGACGCGGGCGGTGGTGCGGCACAGGTCGACCTGGATTACGTACTCCCGAAATACCGCGACTTCACGCCCGGCGAGTTCGTGTACCGCCGCAGCGACGTGTTCACCTCCCACGGCTTCAACCGGGTGCTGGCGCCGCCCCGGATGCGCCGGTCGCGCACGTACCTCCGCAGGGTCGGTTTTCAGCCGCTCGGCGAGACCCTGGTGCTCCGGTTACCGCAGCGCTGACACCGCCCGGCGCTGATGCGCCCAGTCTTCGGCGACGCGCGCCGTGAGCGTGGCAGGGTGGAGGCATGGAGTACACGAATCTTGGCCGGACCCGCCTGAAGGTCTCACGGCTCTGCCTCGGCACCATGAACTTCGGCCCCAAAACCTCCGAAGTGGACAGTCACCAGATCATGGACAACGCCCTGGAGCGGGGCGTCAACTTCTTCGACACCGCCAATGTGTACGGATGGGAGATCGGCAAGGGCGCCACGGAAGAGATCATCGGGCGCTGGTTCGCCCAGGGTGGTGAGCGCCGTGAGCAGGTGGTGCTCGCCACCAAGGTGTACGGCGACATGACCGACCGCCCGAACGACCGTGGCCTGTCCGCCCGCCACATCATCGCCGCCTGCGAGGAGTCGCTGCGCCGGCTGCAGACCGACTGGATCGACCTCTACCAGATGCACCACGTGGACCGGGGTGCCCCGTGGGAGGAGATCTGGCAGGCGATGGAGACCCTGGTCGCGCAGGGCAAGGTCCGCTATGTCGGCTCGTCCAACTTCGCCGGCTGGCACCTCGCGCTGGCCAACGAGGCGGCAAAGCGGCGCAACTTCCTCGGGCTGGTCAGCGAGCAGTGCATCTACAACCTGCTGACCCGGTGGCCGGAGCTGGACGTGATCCCGGCCGCCGAGCACTACGGCATCGGGATCATCCCGTGGTCGCCCCTGCACGGCGGTGCGCTCGGCGGTGCCCTGCGCAAGATCGCCGAGGGTACGGCGTCCCGCGCCACCTCCGGCCGCAGCGCCGAGGTCATCGATCACAATCGAGAAGCCCTCGAGGGGTACGAGAAACTCGCCGCCGAGCTGGGCATCTCCGCCGCCAACCTGGGGCTGGCGTGGCTGCTCTCCCGCCCCGGCGTGACGGCCCCGATCATCGGCCCCCGCACCATCGACCAGCTCGACGAAACCGTCCCCGTCGTCGACACCCCCCTCGACGAATCGACCCTGGCCCGCCTGGACGACCTCTTCCCGCCCGTAGGCAAAGGCGGCCCCAGCCCCGAAGCGTGGGCTTGGTAGGTGGCGCGTCTCTACAACGGGAAGCTCGCTACCCGTACGAAGTGGGGGGTGGGGCCGGGGTGGGAGCGGATCAGGTGGAGCTCGGTGACCGGCCATGGGGGGCCGTGGTAGGTGGCGAGGGTGGCGATGTCCTCGGACAGGTGGGTACGGAGTAGCCGGGTGCCGGGGCGGGCGATCGTGAGGTGCGGCCGGTACGGCCGGCGCTCCAACTTGAACCGGGCCGCCCGCAACGAGCGGCCGACCGCGCGGGCGAGCTGACGCAGCCGATCGACCTCGCCGCCGATGCCGGCCCAGAGGATGCTGCCGGCACCGCCACCGAACTTCCCGCCACCCGCGATCCACAGCTCGTGCGCGTGCGCCGACGGCCCCGACGCCGCGGCCGCCACCGCCTCCCGCGCCGCGTCGACCCGGTCGTCGGCGATCTCGCCGAGGAAGGCGACGGTCAGGTGCCACCGCTCGGTGGCGGAGAGCCGGGCGCGGGCATGCGCCACGTGCAGCGTGGAGACCACGGCGGCGAGGTGATCGACCGCGTACTGCGGTGGGTCCACCGCAACGAACAACCGCTGCGTGCCCACCCGACCCGGGCTCGTCGCCGCACCAGCCGGGCCCGTCGCCGCACCAGCCGTGCCAGCGGCGGCCCCAGCCGAGTCGGGCTCGGGCGAGTCGGCAACGGGTTGAGGGGCGCCGCAAGCGGGATCCGCCCTACCCGAGCTGGCCGGGGGCGTCGAGCGGCTCACGTGGTCTCGCGGCCCCGGTGCGATGGGCCGGTCCGCAGCACCAGGCCTTCGGCTTGCAGCGCGCCTTCGATCCGCAGCCGCTCGATCTCGCGGTCGAGCCCGGCGAGATCGTCCAGGTGCTCGTCGATGTTGAGGGACCGGCTGGCGTCCTGCAGCCGGGTCTCGTACGCCCGGCGGATAGCCTCCCGGCGTACGGCGGATCCGGGGTCGGACTCGTCCGGCGCGACGGCGAGCACGGCGGCGAGGTCACGCAGGTCGGCGGCGATCTGCTCGATCGAGTCTTCTTCCTGGGGCGCCAGCCAGTCGCCGGGGGCCTGACCGGGGATCCGCAGGGTCCGGATCTTGTCGACCACGCCGCCGGTGCGGTACGTCAGGTCGTCCAGCCCGACGACCACGATCGCGATCAGGCAGGGCAGGCTGGCGAGTGCCACCAAGGCGGCGAAGATCGTCAGTGCCCGTACTAAGGCCACGCCCTGACCCTAGCCCTTGACATCGGGTTCTTCACCTGCCTTCTCGCCGTCTGGTCTCCGACAGAGGCCAGCATCAAAGGGCAGCGCTGTCACTGGCCAGCCCTTTCACTGGGTCGCGACGCGCATCAGCTCATGCAGCTTGTCGACCTGGGTGAGATCCCCCTCGGCGGTCAACTTGTCGATGTCGGCCCGGCGCCACAGCCAGAGCAGCAGGTCGACCGGGTCACCGCTCAGCGTCGCCGCCGGCTCCGGTGTCGCCCCCACCGAGACCTGTACGCCGTCGGCCGTGAGCCGCACCGACCAGGCGTGCTCGTCGTCGGCGCGTACCACGATGATCGAGCCGTCGGTGCCGGCGAGCAGCGGCCACGACTCGGCGCCCTCGTGCTGGATGGTCTCGATGGAGTCCCAGCCGAGAAAGATGCCGAGCACCTCGTCGATGCCGTCGAGCGCCAGGTCGGCCGGGATCGCGGTTACCTCGCCGACGGCCAGCTCGCCGTCGATGCGGTGGATCACCGTCTCCTGCGCCATCCGGCGGATCCAGAACCCGACCGACTGGTCGGGGTCGAACCAGGTCTTGGCGGGGTCGCCCGGCTCGTGTTTGTCGAACTCGGCGAGCAGCTCGGCGAGCGAGCGGTCGAACAGCGCGATCGGCTCCTCGCCGGAGAGGTCCGGCGGCCACGGGCGCGGGAACGCCTGCAGCCGGATGCACTGGACCTTGTGCTGGTACACCACGGCGACGTGTTTCACCAGGTCGGTGACGGTCCAGTCGGGGCAGCTCGGCACCTTCAGCTCGAGGTGGTCTTCGGCAACCAGCCGGAGCCGGGCGGCATCGTGCTGCAGGCAGGCGAGATATCTGGCGGTCTCCATGACCAGAGCCTGGCACAGCGGTACGACATCAGCGATCCGAAATCGCCACCTCGCGCGCGGCCGCCTCCGGTGCCAGAAAGGCCAGCAACGCCTCCCCCTCGGTGGTGAGCGCCGTGACGTCGGCGGCCGGCCGGTACAGGGTCACCGCCAACCGGGCCGTGTCGCCGGCGCGGCGTACTGCCCACTCGCCCTGCCACAGACCATCCAGCAGTACGCTGCCGCCCGCCGCCCCGTTGCCGGGTGGCAGCGGCACCCGCCGCCGGTCCGGGTTCACCCGGGTGCGGTCGGCGTAGGAGAGCAGCAGGTTGTCGTACTCGGGGAGGAAGCGGGGCGGCGCCGGGGTGTCCGGATCGGGGCGCGGCGCGTCGGGAAGGTCGTACAGCTCGCGGCCGGTCTCGTCGCGGAAGGACCGCAGCCCCAGCCGGGAGACCACCTCGCGCAGCCGGGTCAGCCCCGACCAGGACTGTACGTCGGCCACCGACGCCGGCCCGTACGCCGCCAGGTACCGCAGCACCAGCCGGTCGATCGACGGCTCGGCGTCGACCGGCCGTCCCAGCCACGACTCGACCGTGGTCCACGCGGCGGGGCCGTTGCGTCCCCAGACC
>JBOGDG010000313.1:0-4716 GCA_050701655.1 Micromonosporaceae bacterium | reverse complement strand
AACCCGACCTGGTGTCCACCAAGGACGGCGTACTGGTCGCCCGGCACGAGAACCAGATCTCGGGCACCACCGACGTCGCCGACCACCCCGAGTTCGCCGACCGCAGGACCAGCAAGTCGATCGACGGTCGTACGGTCACCGGCTGGTTCACCGAGGACTTCACGCTCGCCGAGCTGAAGACACTGCGGGCGAAGGAGCGGCTGCCCGAGCTGCGCCCGCGGAACACCCGCTTCGACGGCGCGTTCCAGGTGCCGACGCTGCAGCAGGTGATCGACCTGGCGCGCAAGGAGAGCCGGCGTACCGGGCGCAGCATCGGGATCTACCCGGAGACCAAGCACCCCACGTACTTCCAGTCGATCGGGCTGGCGCTGGAGCCGCCGCTGGTCGCCACGCTCCGCGCCAACCGGCTGACCAGCGCGAACGCGCCGGTGATCATCCAGTCGTTCGAGACCGCGAACCTGCGGGCGCTCGACGAGGTGATCGACGTACCGCTGGCGCAGATCGTCAACAGCAGCGGCAAGCCGTACGACTTCGTGGTCAGCGGTGACCCCCGTACGTACGCGGACCTGGTCACCCCGGACGGGCTGGACTGGGTCGCCTCGTACGCCGACATGATCAGTTTCAACAAGGACCAGATCGTGCCGCGGGACTCCTCGGGTCGGCTGCTGGAACCGACCAGCGTGGTCGACGACGCGCACGCCGCCGGGCTGTCGGTGCACACCTGGACGTTCCGCAACGAGAACACGTTCCTGCCGTTGGACTTCCGCTCCGGCACCGACCCGGCCGCGTGGGGCGACTACGCCGCCGAGTACGAGCTGTTCTACTCGCTCGGGGTCGACGGCGTGTTCGCGGACTTCCCGGACGCGGCGGTCGCCTCCCGCGACGCGTACCTCGCCGCCGCCTGAGGCCCGCTCCGTGCCGCCCCGACGGCATTACCCGTTGGGGCGGTACGGAGTCCCCGGTCCGAACCACATGTGGCAGACCGTGAACCGGGTACGGAAGGCGCCGTGGTTATCGGAGTGCAGGAAGTCGTACTCCCCCGAGGGGTACGGCGCGAACGCCCAGCTGTGGCGCTTCTCGCTCTTCATCGCGACCAGGGCACGGGTGCCCTCCGGGGCGGTGCCGTCGGGCCGGAAGCAGGCGAACGCGGGGCCGTCGTACCGCCACTTGTCGCTGGGCGGGTTGGTGCTGGCCTTGAAGAAGAAGGCGACATCGCGATCCTCGTCGCCGCAGTCGTTGTAGCAGCGGAACCGGTGCACCGTCACCAGCTCGCCGGGGATGTCGTTCTCGTCGAGGTACACCCCGCCGTACTCGGTCTGCGGGTGCCAGGTCAGGTTGCCGATCGGCGGCGGCTGCTGCCCGCGCGGCGCCATGTAGCGCACCTCGCGCTTGTCGAGCTTCCAGCGGTCGAGCACGTACGGGGTGCTGTCCTGGTACGCGTACCCGATCGCCGTGCCCTGCTGCACCGCGGTGCCGGGTGGGGTGCTCTGGGAGTGCACCACGTTCGGCTGCCAGTGCGCCTCGTTCGGGTTCGGCGCCTCGCCCAGCCCGTACGCCTGGAGCGTCTCCGAGGCCTGCTGCGGGTTGAGGTTGACCACCTGCGGCACCTTGATCCAGCCCGGCACCGGGTAGCTGATCACCACCGGAGTGCCCGAGGACATCGCGGTGCCCTTCGCGGGCTGCTGCCCGTACACCTTGTTGATCTCCGAAGGGCTGCCTGCCACCCCGTCGGCGCTCTTGCTGCAGGTGAAGCCGGCCTTCTCGACGATCTCACAGGCCTCCTCGACGGTCTTGCCGACCACATCGGGGACCACCGCCGGGCCGGCGTAGTAGACCAGCACCTCGCTGCCCACGGCCAGCTCCCGGCCGGCCTTCGGGTCGGTCTCCACCACCTCGCCGGTACGCTTCTGCGGCGCCTGCCGGGACACCAGCTTGCACACCAGCCGGGCGCGTTGCACGACCTCACACGCCTTCGTACGGTCCATCCCCACCACGTCGGGCACGGTGACCTTCTCGGCGGTCGGCTCCGGGTTGGGCGAGGTGGTCGGCTTGTCCGGCGCGTCGGGGGCGTCTTTCGCGTCCGGCGCAGACGGGGCCTTCGGGGGCTTCGGCGGCTCGGGCTTGGGGGCTTCCGTGACCGTCTTGCCGCTGCGATCCACCTCGGTCTTGTTGCCGTGCCGGTCGAACACCAGCATGGTCGGCGCGTACGGGTCGTTGACCCAGACCCGGCCGTCGCGTACGAACACGTCGATCTGGCCGGTGCCGTTCTCCACCTTCACCGGGTCGCGCTGGCGCAGCGTACGCAGCTCCAGCCGTACCACCTGGCGCTGTGTCTGGTCCGCCAGGTACACCAGGTTGCCGAGCACCGCCGGCGGGCCGAACAGGTTGCCCTCCCGGCCGGTGAGCTGGGTGCTCGAAGGCTTCCCGGTGCCGAGATCGACGGTATAGACCATCGCGGAGGCGGACACCAGCGCGATCAGCGTCGGCGCCGACACCGGCGAACTGGGCACCAGCACGGGGTGGCTCACCTGCGGCAGATGGTATTTGCGTACCAACCCGTCCGCGGAGTACGTCGCCGCCTCGCCGGCCGCCGGTCGGTACACCACGGGCCGGTCGGCGACCAGAGTCACCCGTACCCCCGACTCGCCTGGTTCTGCCACCTTGTCCTCGCGGCGCACCTCACCGCCCGCGATCCGGTAAAGCTCTCCCTGGGTACGCGACAGCGCCCAGGCGACGCCCTTGGAGTCGACCACCGCCTCGTCCACCGTGCCGCGGGTCTCCACCTTGCGGCGCTTGTCCGGGCGGGGATCGAGCGCGGTCACCTCGCCGGTGTCCCGGTCGACCAGGTACGCCTCGCCGCCGCCGGTCACCACGTCCGGCTGCTTCGCGCCCGGCTTGCGTTTGTCGCCCACCTTCTCCGGCTTCATGGTGTCGGTGGGCAGCCGCCACACCTCACCGGTCTCGGTGTTGACCACCCACACCGAGTCGGGTCCGACCTGCACCACCTGCAGCCGCTCCTCGCCGGTGGCGAGCTTGCGCGCGGTCTCGGCGTCCTCCGTACCGCTCTCGGCGTTCACGTGAACCACGCTGTGACCACGCTGCAGGTACGCCCCGGCGCCGTCCAGCAGCGCCTCGGACGAGCGGTAGCCGATGCCGAAGCTGGCGAGCAACACCGCGATGAGCACCCCGACGCCGAGGGCGGTGCGCGTCAGGTTGTCCCGCGAGAACCACGACATGTCCCCGCCTCCGACGTACGGGATGGGTACGCAATTGCCCCTGAGGGTAGAAGATGTCGCCGAAGCTCGGCACCCTCCACAATTGGGAAGCCCTCCCCATCTGGTGGGGTCGGGCATCGGGCTGGCGGGCAGGGCACGGAGCTGGTCTCGGCGTGGCAGGGTGGCAGTGGTCCGGTGAGGTGAGGAGCGGGATGTCGCGGGGCGACGTGGTGGTGTCATTCGGCGAGCACAGCTATCCGGTGACGCCGGGCGAGCCGTTCAGCTTCGGCCGTGCCGAGGACTGCACCGTCTGCCTGGACCCGGCCGACGCCACGATCTCGCGCCGCGCCGGGTCGCTGGAACACTCCCAGGGCACCTGGTGGCTGACCAACCGTTCCTCGGTACGCCCCCTGGCGGTGATCGACGAGCTGGGCTTCCGCAGCGTACTGGCGCCGGGCAGGCGTACCGCCGTGGAATCTCCGGTGCGGGTGATCGTCGACGCCGGGCAGGGCAGCCACACGCTGCGGATCTCGGTGCCGGTCGCCGAGTCGGCGTCGGGAGGCGGCGCGGCCGAGGAGCCGCCGCCGGGGCAGCCGACCACGATCGGTGAACAGGTGCTGATCAGCGCCGCGGACCGGCTGGCGATGGTGGCGTTGTTCGCCGGCTACCTCGACGACGGCGCCCGCTACGACCCGCACCCCAAGTCGTATGCCGCCGCGGCGAAACGGCTGGGCTGGCCGCGTACCACCGTGGTGAAGCGGATCGAGTATCTGCGTACCAGGTTGACCAACGCCGGCGTACCGAACATGACCGGCTGGAACGCGCTGGCCAACCTCGCCGAGTACGCCATCTCCCGCGGCCTGATCACCCGCGACGACCTGTCTCTGATCCACCGCTGAGCTCTGCTCGCGGCGAGGCCGCCGAGCGCGGGCGGGGTCGAATTTGTCGGTCCTGTGAGTTAGATTCGAACATGTGTACGAACGCCTGAGGTTGCCGGACGGGTTGGCCGAGATGCCGCCCGGGCCGGAGCTGGCGCGTGTCCTTGCGGAGTTGGACCGGTCTCAGCTCAATGGACACGACCTGGTGACCGTGGCGCGCGCCCGGACCCGGCTGGCCGCGTGGGCACAGGGCGAGCTGCTCGCCGACCTGGCAGAGATCGCGCACTGCCCGGCCGGCGGCCCCGACGCGTCACCCACCCGCACGCCTCAGGTCCAGGAGTACGCCGCCGACGAGATCGCGTACGCGTTGCGCTGGACCCGGCGCGCCGCCGAGACTCAGCTCGGGCTGGCGCTCGACGTGGTGTCGCGCCACCCCGCTCTGCACGCGGCGATGTGCGCCGGCGAGCTCGATCTGGCCAAGGCACGGGTGATCACCGACGCGGTGACCGTGCTCGACCCGCCGACCGGAGACCGGGTGATCGCCCGGGTGCTTCCCGTGGTGGGCGAGGTGACCACCGGCGCGTTGCGGGCCCGCCTGGCGCGACTGGTGATCGCCGAGGATC
>JBOGDG010000312.1:0-4760 GCA_050701655.1 Micromonosporaceae bacterium | reverse complement strand
ATGCAGGCCGGCGGGCAGCAACACGGCGAGTAGCGCGGCGCCTCCCACGACGCCGCCGATGGTGAGAACAGACGTGCGCACGGTGCCTCCCCAAGGCCGCGTAGCTATTAGTAAATCTTCTTAACTATACGACCGGACAGACCATGACACAAGCCATAGGCCAGCAGGATGATGTCGATCAAGTGCGGGACGCTGTGCCGCCGAAGATCGCGCTTTACCGCGGCCGAACGTCCCACGCCTGATCAACAAGTGGCAACCGGGATCGGGCGGGCCGGGCTACTCGGGCAGGCCGGGCTACTCAGGCACCAGGCGGTAGGCGCCGTCGGACGCCGAGGTTGCCATCGACGCGTACGCGCGCAGCGCCGCCGACACCGGGCGCTCCCGATCGGTCGGCGAGTACGGCTTCTCCCGCGCCTCCTCCGCCGCCCGGCGCGAGGACAGCTCCGACGATGGCACCTCGAGCGAGATCGAGCGCGCCGGGATGTCGATCGCGATCGCGTCGCCGTCGCGTACCAGCGAAATCAAACCACCGGCGGCGGCTTCGGGAGATACGTGGCCGATCGACAGGCCGCTGGTGCCGCCGGAGAACCGGCCGTCGGTGATCAGCGCGCACGCCTGCCCGAGCTTGCGGCCCTTCAGGTACGAGGTCGGGTAGAGCATCTCCTGCATGCCCGGCCCGCCCTTCGGGCCCTCGTGCCGGATCACCACCACGTCCCCGGCGACCACCTCGCCGGCCAGGATCCCGGTGACGGCGGCCTCCTGCGACTCGTACACCCGGGCGGGTCCTTCAAATCGCAGACACTCGGAAGGCACGCCGGCGGTCTTCACCACGCAGCCGTCGGGTGCCAGGTTGCCGAACAGAATCGCCAGCCCGCCGTCGGCGCTGTAGGCGTGCGCGACGTCCCGAATGCACCCCTCGGCGGCGTCCACATCCAGCGACTCCCAGCGGTTGTCCGTGGAGAACGGCGACGTGGTGCGTACCCCACCCGGCGCAGCGTGGAACAGCTCGACCGCTTCGGGCGAGGGCGACGCCGCGCGGATGTCCCACGCCGCCAACCACGCGTCCAGCGAGTCGGAGTGCACGGAGCCGACGCCGGTGTGCAGCAGCCCGCCGCGGTGCAGCTCGCCGAGGATCGCCGGAATGCCGCCCGCCCGGTGTACGTCCTCCATGTGGTAGTCGGGGGAGTTGGGCGCCACCTTCGACAGGCACGGCACCCGGCGCGAGATCGTGTCGATGTCGGCCACGGTGAAGCTCAGCTCGGCCTCCCGGGCCGCCGCGAGCAGGTGCAGCACGGTGTTGGTGGAGCCGCCCATCGCCACGTCGAGCGTCATCGCGTTCTCGAACGCTTCCCGCGACGCGATCGCGCGCGGCAGCACCGACTCGTCGTCCTTGTCGTAGTAGCGCTGCGCCAGCTCGACGACGGTCCGGCCAGCGCGCAGGAACAGGTCGCGGCGAGCGGTGTGGGTGGCGAGGGTGGAGCCGTTGCCGGGCAGCGCCAGCCCGATCGCCTCGGTCAGGCAGTTCATCGAGTTGGCGGTGAACATCCCGGAGCAGGAGCCGCAGGTGGGGCAGGCCGAGCGCTCCACCGCGTCCAGCTCGGAGTCACTGACCGCCTCGTTGGCCGATGCCACCATCGCGTCGATCAGGTCGATCTTGGAGCGCACCACCCCGTCGATGGTGACGGTCTTGCCCGCCTCCATCGGCCCGCCGGAGACGAACACGGTGGGTACGTTCAGCCGCAGCGCCGCCATCAGCATGCCCGGGGTGATCTTGTCGCAGTTGGAGATGCAGACCAGGGCGTCGGCGCAGTGCGCGTTGACCATGTACTCGACCGCGTCGGCGATCAGCTCCCGGCTGGGCAGCGAGTAGAGCATCCCACCGTGGCCCATGGCGATCCCGTCGTCGACCGCGATGGTGTTGAACTCCTTCGCGACCCCGCCGGCCTCCGCGACCGCTCCGGCGACCAGCTGACCGAGGTCCTTCAGGTGTACGTGGCCCGGTACGAACTGGGTGAAGCTGTTGGCGACCGCAACGATTGGCTTGCCAAAGTCGTTATCCCCCATACCGGTGGCACGCCACAGCGCGCGGGCTCCGGCCATGTTCCGGCCGTGCGTCGACGTTCTCGATCGCAGGGAAGGCATTGCACCAGTGTGTCACTGGTCGGGGCAGGCAGCGGGTTGACGCGGCACCTCGTACCATCCTTCGGGATGTGCCCTATAACCGAATAGTTCCGGACCTGGGGGTTAAACCATTACCTTGTCCCAGTCGCCCCACGACTCCTCAGCTGACCTGATGCGCCGGGCGTACCGGGTACTGGAGGGTGTCTCGGCTGGGTTGGTTTCGTCCGGATATCTCCTGGTTGCGGGCGGGTACGCGCTCGGGCTGCTCCCCGGCCACCTCGCGATCATCATCGCGGTCGGCCTCACCACCACGGTCTACACCACCCTGCTGGTGGTACGCGCGCTGCGGCTGCACTTACGCGCGGCGGCGTGCCGCGGCGTGGGCTTCCTCGGGATGGGGGTGCTCGCCGGTGGTGCCGGGCTGATCGGCGGCGCCGCGCTCACCGGTGCCGCGTCTACCGGACACGTGGCGGCGTACGCGGTCGCCGCCGGGGTGGCGCCGTCGGTGGTGCTGTTCCTGATCGCGTTGCTCCTGCTCCCGGGCGCCGCGCCGCGGGTAAGGTCCCGGCTGCGCCGGGTGATCGACGGGCTCGCGATCGGGACCTGCGTGTTCTTCGCCGGCTGGACCCTGGTGATCACCCCGCTCGCGGGTGCCCACAGCGGGCCGGCCGGTCTGCACGTGGTGATCGCCGTGGCGCTGCTGGTGCTGCTCTGCACCGCGCTGGCGACCGTGGGCCTGATCGCGATGCGGGTGGTGCGGTACCAGGCCTCGGCGCTGTTCTGCGCTGGCGGGGTCGCGGTGGCGCTGATCGAGCAGGGGACCGTCGCGATGCTGTTGCTGCTGGGAGCCGGCTGGCACCTGGTGCTGGCGGCCACCGCGGTGTGGGCGCTCGGGCCGATGCTGATCTGGATCGGCGCCCGCCGCTCCGCCACCCGGCAGCCCCCCGCCGACACCCGCCGGCGGGCCCGCCCCGGCGGCAACTTCAGCACCCTGCCGCTGCTCGGTGTCGCCGCCGGGCTGGCGCTGTTCGGCGCGATCTACCAGATGGTGCGGTACGGCGACCTCGGCCCGTACACCACCATGCTCGGAGTACTGGCGGCGTTCTCGGTCGGGATCCGCGAGTCGTTCGCCGGCTTCGACCTGCGGCGGTACGCCGCTCGGGTCGCCGACCGGGAAGCCCGGTTCCACACCACCGATCCCCTCACCGGCGCGCCGAACCGGGTACGGCTGCGGCACCGGCTGGAGACCGAACGCGAGCGGGTGCCGGTGGGGGAGCCGTGCGGCTGCCTGCTGGTGGTCGACCTCGACAACTTCGGCGACCTGGACGACGCCGCCGGCCACGACGTGGGAGACGCCGTGCTGATGGAGGTGGCGCGGCGGCTGCGTACCTCCGTGGCCGCCTCCGACCTGGCGGTACGCCTCGCCGGTGACGCCTTCGCCGTCTACACCCCCGGTACGCCGGCCCGCGCCACCGCGCTGGCGAACCTGCTCCGGGTACGCCTCGCGGAGTCGTACCCGGTGTCGGATGCGGATTCCGCGGCGGTGCACCTGACCGTGAGCATCGGGATCAGCGAGTGCGCCTCGGCGGCCACCGTCGACGAGATGATCCGGTGTGCCGAGCTGGCGGTGAGCAGCGCCAAGGAACGCGGTGGCGGTCAGGTACACAGCTACGACGAGTCGCTGGAGCTGCGGGTGCTGCGTCGCCAGACGTTCGCCCACGAGCTGAGACAGGCGGTCGAGGGCGCCGAGCTCGACGTGCTGTACGCGCCGGTGATGGAGCTGACCAGCGCGGCGGCGGTCGGGCTGCGGGCGGAGCTGCGATGGCGCCACCCCAAGCTCGGGGTGGTGTCCTCCGCCGAGCTGGCCGACGCAGCCGAGGACGCCGGGCTGAGCGCCCAGCTCGGCGACTGGACCCTGCACCAGGCGGTACGCCAGCTCGGTTCCTGGACCGGCGAGGGGCGCGACCTGTGGGTCTCGGTACGGGTCTGGCCGGTGCAGCTGCGCGCCCCCCGGTTCCGCGACACCGTGCTGGAGCTCTGCCGCCGCTACCAGGTGTCGCCGTACCGGCTCGTGCTGGAGCTGAGCGAGTCGGGGATGCCGTCCGCCGAGGCGGCCACCGAGCCGCTCGGCGCGCTGCGGAACGCCGGGCTGGCCACCGCGTTGGCCGACTTCGGCAGCGGCCCGTGCTCGCTGCTGGAGCTTCCCGAGCTGCCGCTGGACATGCTCACCGTGGCGGCGCCGCTGGTGGCCGGGCTCGGCGACAGCGAGCCGGTGGTGACGGCGGTGACCGGGCTGGCGCGGCATCTCGGGCTGGACGTGGTCGCCGACGGGGTCGCCGCCCACTGGCAGGCCGATCTGCTGCGTACGGCGGGCTGCCGGTACGCCACCGGGACGCTCTATAGCCGCCCGGTGCCGGCCGAGCACGCGGAGGCGTACCTGGACACCCACGCCGGCGGCACCGACGCTCAGCTGCGCCCATGAGCGACACCCACATTCCGCCGTGAGCGACACGACATCGCCAAAATGTGAGACAAGTTGACTCAGGCCGTGGGATGCGTCAGGCTGACTTCGTGCGAACCATCCACCGCGCTGTAGTACTTATCTAGCGCACCGTCGCTGACCCGACGGTGCGCCGCCC
>JBOGDG010000311.1:0-4771 GCA_050701655.1 Micromonosporaceae bacterium | reverse complement strand
AAACCAACCTGGGCGACAAGGCCAAGTACGTCAACTGGATCCTGCACCACTCCGTGCCGTTCCTGAGCGCGGAGGAGCTGGCGGAGGAAGCCGGGCTCGACGCGCCCCCGTCCACACCCGACGCGGTGGCCGGCACCCAGGCCGCGATCTGGCACTACAGCGACGGATACGACCTGCGGCTCGGTGAGAACAAGCCGGCGGTCGAGAAGATCTACACGTACCTCACCGGCGAAGCGAACACCGGTACGGAGAACGAGCCGGCGCCGACGCTGTCGCTCACCCCGAAGAGCGTGAGCGGTGAGCCGGGCAAGCTGCTCGGCCCGATCGAGGTGACCACCTCCACCAAGCAGGTCGAGGTGGCGCTGGCCGACGCACCGGACGGGGCGAAGCTGCTCGGCCCCGACAAGAAGACCGAGGTGACCACCGCCGGCAACGGCGACAAGCTGTGGGTCTCGGTGCCCAAGGACGCCGCCGACGGCAGCGCCAAGGTCACCGCCGATGTCACCACGAAGGTCTCCCCGGGGCGCGTCTTCATCTCCAAGAAGAAGTCGCAGAAGCTGATCCTGGCCGACTCGGAGAAGGTGGCGGTGCACGACGAGGCCACCGTCAACTGGGCACACGTACCCACCGCGGCGCCCGGGTCGAGTTCGGAGACCGTCTGCAAGCCGGACGCCGGGCTGAAGGTCACCATCACCAACGAGGGTGACGCGGACGCGGAGTTCACCGTGTCGTACGGCGACAGCACCGAGACCGAGACGGTCGAGGCGGGTGGCGCCAAGTGGAAGGTGATCCCCGTCAAGGAGGACACCGCGTACAAGGTCACCGTCAAGTCCGGTGACTACGAGAAGGTGTACGAGGGCGTCCTCGACTGCCTGAAGAACGAAGTACCGCCCTCGACGCCCGCGCCGGGCGGCGGCGGTGGCCTGCCGGAGACCGGTCTGAACAACCTGACCACGATCCTCGGCTTCGGCGGTGGCCTGCTGGCCGCCGGCCTGGCGCTGCTGTTCGTGGTACGTCAGCGCCGTCGCCCCGGCGCCGACAACGCCTGATCCACGGCTCCTCCGCAACGGGGCCTGGCGCGTAACCCGCGCCGGGCCCCGTTTGCCGTCTCGCCCCGGCCCCCTTCCCTCCCTGCCCGCTACCGGCGCGGCCGTGTGGCTGTGGCAGGCTCGGTGCCGTGACACAGCGCAGTGTTCCGCGGTTCGTGGTGGTGGGCGCCGGCACGATGGGCGCCGGCATCGCGTACGTCGCGGCGAACGCCGGTTACCAGGTGGAGATCGTCGAGCTCGATCCCGAGCGGGCGGAGTCCGCACTCGCCACCCTGGACGGGATCTGGGAGAAAGCGGTCGCCCGCGGCAAGCTCACCGCCGACGCAGCAGCCTCGGGTCGAAGCCTGCTGTCCACTGTGGACTCGCTGGGTGCGGTGGCGGAGCGGCCTGACGTACTGGTGGAGGCGGTTCCGGAGCGGCTGGAGCTGAAGCGGGCGGTGCTCGCCGAGGCGGAGTCCCGGCGACCGGTGCTGCTCGGCAGCAACACCTCCAGCATCTCGATCGACGAGCTGGCGGCCGGGCTGGCAGACCCCGATCGCTTCTGTGGCCTGCACTTCTTCAACCCGGTCTGGGCGATGCCGCTGCTGGAGGTGGTGGTCGGGCCGCGTACCTCCGAGGCGACGCGGGAGGTGGCGCTCACCGTGGCGGCCCGGCTGGGCAAAGATCCTGTGGTGGTACGCGACGCCCCCGGCTTCGCCACCTCGCGACTCGGGGTCACCCTCGGGCTGGAGGCGATCCGGATGGTCGCCGACGGCGTGGCCAGCCCCGGCGACATCGACAAGGCGATGGTGCTCGGCTACCGGCACCCGGTCGGCCCGCTGGAGCTCACCGACATCGTCGGCCTGGACGTACGGCTCGACATCGCCCGTACGCTCGCCGCCGCGTACGGGGAGCGGTTCGCGCCGCCGCCGTTGCTGGAGCGGATGGTCGCCGAAGGCAAGCTGGGCAAGAAGTCCGGCGAAGGCTTCTACCGCTGGATCGACGGCAAGAAGCAGGACGACGCCCCGAGGGACCTGCGATGACCGTGGGCGGTGCGGCGGCGGGTTATGCCACGTTGCGGGTGGAGGAGCGGGACGACCGGCTGGTCGTGACGCTGGCCCGACCGGAGCGGCGCAACGCGATCGACGCCGAGATGGTCGCAGAGCTGCACGAGGTCTGCGCGCGGCTGGAGCGCGAGCCGAAGCTGCTGCTGCTCACCGGCGGCTCGGCCGGGGTGTTCGCCGGCGGCGCCGACATCGCGCAGCTGAAGGAACGCACCAGGACCGACGCGCTGGCGGCGATCAACCAGGGGCTGTTCGCCCGGATCCTGGCGCTGCCGCTGCCCACCCTGGCCGCCGTCGACGGGCCTGCGCTGGGCGGTGGCGCCGAGCTGGCGTACGCCTGTGACCTGCGGATCTGCACCGACCGCGCGTACTTCGGGCAGCCCGAGGTGCGGCTGGGGATCATCGCAGGGGCCGGCGCCACGTACCGGCTGCCGCGGCTGGTCGGCGAGGGGCTGGCGAAGGAGCTGCTGTTCACCGGGCGCCGGTTGCCCGCCGAGGAGGCGCTCGCCGTACGTCTGGTCAGCCGCGTCACCACGCCCGACGAGCTGATCCCGGCCGCGCACGAGCTGCTCGACGAGATCGCGAAGGGCTCCGGCCTGGCGCTGCGGCTGTCGAAACTCGCCATAGACGCCCCCGACGGCGCCCACCCCCACCTCGAACTCGCCTCCCAGGCCCTCCTCTTCGAAGACGAAGAGAAACACCGCCGCATGGCCGCCTTCCTGAACCGCCCCCGCACCCCCTGACCCGCAAGCCAGGCCACCCGCGCCAGCCCGTACCCCCACTTGGGGCCTCAAATGGCACCCCGGAAACGGGAGAAAACGGGCGCGAGAGCGACCATTTGAGGCCCCAAGTGCGCAGGCACCCCAGGTGCGCAGGCACCCCAAGTGGAGCTGGCGGCGAGTGGGGCCGGGCGGGAGGGCCGGCGGCCAGCGGGGTAGGTGGGGCGCGGCTACGGACCCGGGCGGGTCAGGCCTCCACCCGGGTCCGTGCTCTATGGGGTGCTGCCAGCCTGGGAGGCTGTCGGTGCCAGCTCTGCGGTGCGGTTATCTATGAGACGGCATCACCAGGCTGCGATGACGCGATTACTTGGGGTTGGTTACGGCGCCGGTGGCGTCGCTGTGTACGACGGCGTCGACGTTGCCGTCCTCGTCGTTGTCGATGGTGACCACGTCGATGTCGCCGTCCTCGTCGAGATCGCGGCCGGTGGTGTCGGTCGCGCCGTCGTGGTCGGAGTCGACCAGCACGGTGTCGGCGCGGCCGTCGAAGTCGGTGTCCTGTACGGCGACGTCGATCGTGCCGTCCTGGTTGGTGTCCCGGGCGACCGTGTCGACCAACCCGTCGGCGTTGGTGTCGGCGGAGACGGTGTCGGCGATCCCGTCGTTGTCGGCGTCGCTCACCACCGTGTCGATCTTGCCGTCGTGGTCCAGGTCGTACGCGGCGTGCTCGGCGTCGCCGTCCCCGTCGGTGTCGCGGGCGACCATGTCAGCCACGCCGTCGCCGTCGGTGTCGGCGACCATGTCCTGGCTGCCGTCGGTGTAGGAGACCACGGTCACGTCGTCGGCCTGGCCGTCACCGTTGACGTCGATGTTTTCGTAGCTGTCGCTCATGATGCGCCCCCTGCTCGGTGGTTCGATGACATTGACGGTAGGAGTAGATCCTGCCCTGCGGCTCCCGGCTTCGTGCCAGCGACCTGCGGGAACGCCCGGGTGTAGATACGTCCCGATCTGGGTAGGAACGGCGTCATGAGAGAGCTAGAGGTGGATCTGCAGCACCTGCGCGGCGCCATCGGCGGCACGGTGTACGGCGTGGGCGGGGAACGCATCGGGAAGCTCGCTGGCGTGTACCTCGACGACGAATCCAGCCAGCCGGAGTGGATCGAGGTGAAGACCGGCCTGGTGAAGCGGCGGTTCGTGCCGCTGGAAAGCGCGCAGGTGGCGGAGCGCCGGGTCGACGTGCCGTACGAGCGGCGGCTGGTGGACCGGACGCCGAAGGTCAAACCCAAGGACGGGTTGGTGCTCCCGTACGACGAGGACCGGCTCTACCACTACTACGGGTTGACCGGCGACGACCACCACGCGCACCCGTTGCGCCCACTCCAGTCCGCATAACGGCGCCGCCTCACCGCGGTCGCGTACGCATAGCGGCGGTGTGACCACCGTCGTATTTCCGGCATGCCAAGACGCGTACTCTCACTCAGCGTGGCAGAGATGACGGACGAGCAGCGCGAACAGCTGCTTGCGATCACGAACAGTAGCGGGCAGCTCTCCGAGCTGATGGGCATCAAGATCGTGGAAGCCAGCCCGGAGCGGGTGGTCGGCACGATGCCGGTGGAGGGCAACGTCCAGCCGCTGGGGCTGCTGCACGGCGGCGCGTCCTGTGTACTCGCCGAGTCGCTCGGGTCCACCGGCGCCTCGTTGCACGCGCTGCCGAACGGATACGCGGTCGGCATCGAGATCAGCGCCACCCACCACCGGTCGGCGCGCGCCGGGCTGGTCACCGGAGTCGCGACGCCGCTGCACCTCGGGCGCACGCTCGCCACGTACCACGTCGAGATCACCGACGAGGACGGCAAGGCGGTCTGTACCGCCCGCCTCACCTGCATGATCCGCCCGCTCGGCTAGCGGGGACCCGGCAGCCGCGCGGCGCCGGAAGCGGTGCGGCCCGCGGGCGGTACGGCCG
>JBOGDG010000310.1:0-4804 GCA_050701655.1 Micromonosporaceae bacterium | reverse complement strand
ACCCACGTCGATGGCGGTACACCTACCGGGCTAACGACGGGAGGTGGTCGACGGTGGCGGCCCCACCACCGGCAACCGGAGCACGCCCGGCTCCAGCGGACTGGTGCGTACCGTCACCGGATGCGCCAGCGTGTTGCCCGCGTACGCGGCGTCCCCGGCGGCGAGCACCACCCGGATCCGGTGCCCGGCGGCGAACTGGTGCACCACCCCGGGCAGCTCGATACGCACCGGCTCGCCCACGTCGGGGATCCGCACCGGGGAGACCAGGCGGTTCTTCAGCTCCACGGAGCCGTCGGGGGCGACGTCGTACACCTTGGCGAAGAGCACCAGCATCCCGGCCGGGCCGCCCTCTTGGGACAGCTCCGCCGTCGGCGCCGAGATCCGTACGTCCAGGCTCGGCACCCCGGCGATCGCCAGGTCACGGGTCAGCGGCGGGCTGGTCCACGCGGCGTACGTGCCCGCGGTGTCCGACACGGGCTGGTTGACGTACACCCCTTCCAGCCCCGAGGTCTCCGAGTACGACGTGGGAGCTCCGCCGGCGCCGGTGGTGAACGACTGCTCGCCCGCCGCGACGGTCGCCCGCTCCCCGGTCAGCTGATCGGCTCCGGAGAGGTAGAGCGATCTGGTACGCCCGACCGGGTACGCGTCGGCGGACTTGTACGCCTCGGCGACGTCCTCGGTCTCCTCGTACACCCAGTCCCGGAAGTAGTCGATCTCGGGCCCGACCGGGGTGTCCCTGCCGCGTAACCAGTGGTCGAACCAGTCGGCGATCCGGCGGCCCTGGTACGTGGCGCGGATGTCCTCGGCGCTCAGGTCCAGCTCGCCGGGCAGCGCGGTGCTGCCGAGCGAGTGGCCCCAGGACTGCCACATCATCGCCACCGGCGTGCCCTGTGCCTTCAGCCCCTGGTACGTGGCGATCGCCTCCTGCAGGTTGAACAGGCTGTCCTTCTGCCCCTGCAGCAGCAGCGTCGGCATGGTGATCTTGTCGAGGTACGAGGTGACCGAGGCGTGGCGACCCAGCTCGGTCATCTCCGGGCCCGGATAGCCGGTCGCCTCGACCTGCGCCTTGGCGGTGCAGACCGGGTCGTGGAAGTTGGGGCAGCCCACCATCCGGTTCGGGTCCACGGTCACGTTCTCCGCCCCGGAGATGATCCCGGAGCCGAAGAACAGGCTGGTCCACTGCTTCTTGTGTACGCCGGGCGTGCTGTAACGGACGCCGCCGGTGAGGCTGGTGTTGTTCGGCGCCAGCGAGTACACCAGGTCGTTCCAGGTGACGATCGGCACCAGCGCGTCGATCTTGCCGCTGACGGCGGCGACCGCGTACTGGATCTGGCCGCCGTACGAGCCGCCGATCATCCCGATCCGCGGGTCGCCGGGCCGGTCGAGCTGTACGTAGTCGACGGTCACCGACTCGCCGGTCTCGGTGTTGACCGCGCTCTTGGTCCCGGCGAGTACGTCGACCAGCTGGCTGCCCGCCTTGCCGTCCCAGTCCGGGTCGTCGAGGTAGATCTTGCAGCCGGAGCCGCCGAACCCGAGCCCGGAGTACGAGAGCACCACGTACCCCTGCTTGGCGAAGTTGAAGCCGATCGCGACCTGGTCACCGGACTCCCGGCTGCCGCCGAAGCCGTGGGTGGTGAGGATCGCGGGCGCCGGGGTTTCCGGGGTCGCGTTCTCGGGACGGTAGAGGTTGGCCACGATCCGGCACGGGGTGTCGTCGTCTGGGCCGACCACCACGTCGATCGCCAACCGGATCACCTCGAAGGACTGCGCGGTCTGGGCACCCGCGGACGGGGTGCCGAGCAGCGCGACCAGCATGACCGTGACGACCGTCACTATCCGACGCATGTTGGGATATCGCCGACTGTGCACGAGATGTTGCAGTCCTGCCGGAGAAATCAGGCCTTCGGGATGTCGAAGAGGCTGGACAGGGCGGCGGCGAAGCCGATGTCCCCGGCGAGCTTGAGCTTCCCGCTGAAGAACATCATGGTGGGGGAGCCGTTGCCCGAGGCGAGCTTCAGAAACTCCGGTCCGCTGATGCTGATGGTGACCCGCGGCTTGCGGTTCTGCTGTTTGTTGACGGTGCAGACGCCGTCGGCGAGCACGTTCTCGTACAGGTCGTAGCCGCCGCCGGGCTTGTCGAGGATCTTCCAGTGGATCACCGCGTTGGTGGACTTGCCGCCCTGGTAGCGGCTGCCCATCCGGCCGAACACCTCGTCCAGCACCTTCGCCCGTACGGCCGCGTCGGCCATCACCTCTCTGAGCTGGTCGCTCGACGCGCTCTTGACCAGGTTGGCGAAGTCCGCCGGGCTCACCGTGCTGAGGTCAGCGGCCTGGATCTGGTTGTTCTCGTCCACCATGGCTGTCTCCTGTTCTCGTTCTTACTCGTGAGTAAGATTACGCGGGGGTAGGGTAACCTGGCGGCGTGACACGCGCCAGCTCCTCCAGACGAGTACCCCGGGCGGTACGCGAACAGCAGATGCTCGACGCCGCCGCCGGGGTGTTCTCCCGGCGTGGCTACCACGACGCGACCGTGGACGAGATCGCCGACGCGTCGGGCATCTCCAAGCCGATGGTCTACCTGTACTTCGGCTCCAAGGAGGAGCTGTTCGTCGCCGTGGTGGAGCGCGAGGCTACCCGGCTCAACGAGATGATCGGCGCCGCCGCGGCGATCGGCCTGACCCCGTACGAGCAGCTGCGGCGCGGCCTGGAGGCGTTCCTGACGTTCGTGGCGCAGCACCGCGACGGCTGGTCGGTGCTCTACCGGCGGGCCCGCGCCCAGGGCGAGCCGCTCGCCAGCGACATCAACGCGATCCGGGCCCGCACCGTCGAGGTGGTCGCCGCGCTGCTGGAGCGGGCGGTCACCGAATCCGGTGCCGAGGCGCCGCCGCAGCAGGATCTGATCGCGATCGGGCACGCCGTGGTCGGCGGCTGCGAGGCGTTGGCCGACTGGATGCTGGACCAGGAGCAGATCGATCCGCGCGCGATGGCTCGGCGCGCCATCGACCTGTCGTGGCTCGGGTTGTCGGGGCTGTTCCAGATCCCGGCGGACGAGGCCCGGTCACCCGAGCCCCGTACCCCGTAGCCGGTTACGGTCTGCCGACCACACCGGTGAGATAGGTCTTCTCACCCGACCTGTTGTGTACGCCCAGCGCCCAGCCGTCCTCGGTGCGCTGCGCCAGGAAGCCGACTGTGGACGGAAGCGCGATCGGGCGGCGGAACTTCACCTCGGCCCGGTACGCGTCCGGCAGCCGCCCTTCCAGCGCCGCCAGACAGTGCGCGAGCGTCCACATCCCGTGCGCGATCGGCCTGCTGAACCCGGCGAGCTTCGCCGACAGCGGGTGCAGGTGGATCGGGTTGTGGTCGCCGGAGACCGCCGCGTACCGGCGCCCCAGGTCGTCGGGGAGCCGCCAGATCGCGGTCGGAGTCGGCGGCTCCACCTCCTCGGCCGGCTCCCGCTGCTCCCGTGGCCCCTGCTTTGCCTTGCCCTTCTCCAGGTGCAGGTAGCGGCTCTCCTCCTGCCACACCGCCTGCTCGCCCGCGTACGCCTCGGTACGCACCACGAACTGGGTGCCCTTCTCGGTCGCCTCCAGGCTGTCGGTGCGTACCCGGATGGCGAGCGGCCGGTCGGCCGGCAGTGGCCGGTGCTGGATGATCAGGTTGCCGGCGTGCACCAGCCCCGGCAGCGCGAACGGAAACCCGGTGTCGGTCATCAGCCGCATGGCCAGCGGAAACCCCAGAATGTGGGGGTACGTCGGCGGCAGCTCCGTGGTCAGCCGGAACCCGCACACCCGCGCGTAGTTCGCCAGCTTGTCCCGGTCGGCCACCACGTCGGAGAGCACCAGCTCGGTGTCGGGCAACTCCCCGCCGCGCCGGGTCGGTGCGGTCAGGATCGCCTTCACCAGCAGGGTGGTGAGGCTGGGTGCTGAGCTGAGTTCTTCGGTACGCATTCGCCGGCCTCCGGGGGGTTAGGCGCCGAGCAGGCTCTGGCCGCAGACCCGTACCACGTTGCCGTTGACGCCGGCCGAAGCCGGGTCCGCGAGCCACGCGATGGTCTCGGCGACGTCGACCGGCAGCCCGCCCTGCGACATGCTGTTCATCAGCCGGCCGGCCTGCCTGATCACGGGTGGGATCTTCGCGGTCATCCGGGTCTCGATGAACCCGGGTGCGACCGCGTTGATGGTGGAGCCGCGCTCCAGCATCGCTGGCGCCATCGCCGCCACCCGGCCGGCGACCGCCGCCTTCGAGGTCGAGTAGTTGGTCTGGCCGGCGTTGCCGGCGATCCCGCTGATCGAGGAGACACCGACGATCCGGCCGCCGTGCCGCAGTACGTCCTCGCCGAGCAGTACGTCGTCGATCCGCTCCTGACTCGACAGGTTCACGTCGATCACGGACTCCCACTGCTGGTTGGACATCTTCGCGAGCGTCTTGTCGCGGGTGATCCCGGCGTTGTGCACCACCATGTCGACCCCGTCGTGGCGGGCGGTGAGGTGCTCGGCGATCACCCGGGGCGCGTCCGCGCTGGTGATGTCCAGCTGCAGGGTGGTGCCGCCGATCTGGTTCGCCACCTGCGACAGGTCGGTGCCGGCGGCGGGGATGTCCAGGCAGACCACCTCCGCGCCGTCCCCGGCGAGCACCTCGGCGATGGTGGCGCCGATGCCGCGTGCCGCGCCGGTGACCAGCGCCACCTGCCCGGTCAGCGGTCGCCGCGGGTCCGGTGCCGGCGTCACCTCGGCGCTCCCGACCCGTACCACCTGGCCGGAGACGTACGCCGAGCGCGCCGAGGCGAAGAACCGCAGTGTGGAGT
>JBOGDG010000309.1:0-4817 GCA_050701655.1 Micromonosporaceae bacterium | reverse complement strand
CTGCAACCGGGAGCGGTGCGTCGGGCGGCGCGTCGGCGGGTGGCGGCCCGGAGCGGCTGGACGCGGACGTGGCGGAGGGGCTGCGGATCGCGGCGGAGCGGCCGGCGGCGCTGCTGGAGCCGGAGCGGGAGCGGCTCGCGCTGGCGCTGTTCCATGCCGACGGCGCCGCCCTCGACGCGCTCACCGGGCTGGCCGACCAGCTGCGTGCCGACACCGTCGGCGAGGACGTCACGTACGTGGTCAACCGCAACATCAACTTCACCAACGTCTGTTACGTCGGGTGCCGGTTCTGCGCGTTCGCGCAGCGCGAGACGGACGCGGACGCGTACCGGCTGTCGACCGACGAGGTGGCCGACCGCGCCGAGGAGGCATGGCGGGCCGGCGCCACCGAGGTGTGCATGCAGGGCGGCATCGACCCCCGACTGCCGGTCACCGGGTATGCCGACATCGTCCGTGCGGTCAAGGCGCGGGTGCCGGGGATCCACGTACACGCGTACAGCCCGATGGAGGTGGTGACCGCGGCGGCGAAGGCCGGGGTCTCGATCCGGGACTGGCTGCTGCGGGTCAAGGAGGCGGGGCTGGACAGCATCCCGGGCACCGCCGCGGAGATCCTGGACGACGAGGTGCGCTGGGTGCTCACCAAGGGCAAGCTGCCCGCCGCGCAGTGGATCGAGGTGGTGGAGACCGCCCACCGGCTCGGCATCCGCAGCTCCTCGACGATGATGTACGGCCACGTCGACCACCCGGGGCACTGGCTCGGGCACCTGCGGGTGCTGGCCCGGATCCAGGACCGTACGGGTGGGTTCACCGAGTTCGTGCCGCTGCCGTTCGTACACGCCAACGCCCCGATCTACCTGGCGGGCATCGCGCGGCCGGGGCCGACGCTGCGGGACAACCGGGCGGTGCATGCGATGGCGCGGCTGCTGCTGCACGGCCGGATCGGCAACATCCAGTGCTCCTGGGTGAAGCTCGGCGACGAGGGCACGGTGGCGATGCTGCGGGGCGGGGCGAACGATCTCGGCGGCACACTGATGGAGGAGACGATCAGCCGGATGGCCGGCTCGGGGCATGGTTCCGCGCGGTCGGCCGACCAGTTGATCGGGATCGCTGCGGCGGCGGGCAGGCCGGCCCGGCAGCGCACCACGGTGTACGGCGCGGCCGTACCCGCGGTGCGGTAGTCGCGTTGTTCTGTGGTGGCGTTGTCCATCAGTGGTGATGTGCACGCACCGGTTGTAATCGGTTGCTACCACTCGAAAGTGGCCGTCTCGGCGGCCGAGGGGTGATCAGCGCCAACTATTCGGGCCATTTATCAGGTTCGGCTTGACGGCGCACGCATTACACGCGTGTAATTTCAATGAGGTCACTCGATGAAGCAGCCGCGAAGCGGCACTTTCGGACAAAACGGGCGAGACCTCAAGGGGGACCGGCGGCGGGCCGGTGAAACATATGAAGGGGGCGCGCGGTGATGGACACCGAGCACACGATGACCGGGACTGACCTCCTGGGGGATGCGCCGGAGTGGCAGGAGCGCGCGCTGTGCGCACAGACCGATCCCGAGGCGTTCTTCCCGGAGAAGGGCGGATCCACCCGGGAGGCGAAGCGGATCTGCTCGCGCTGCGAGGTCAAGGCGGAGTGCCTGGAGTACTCCCTCTCCCATGACGAGCGGTTCGGCATCTGGGGTGGGCTCTCGGAGCGGGAACGCCGCCGGCTGAAGAAGGCCGCCAGCGCCTGACCGCCAGCCCGGCCTGACTGCTAGTCCAGGTCGTCGGGGTTGATGCCCAGGAGGTTGGCGAGCTGCTCCACGATCACGTCGTGCACCAGGTCGGCGAGATCCTCCCGGTTGGCGGCGCGAAACTCCAGCGGCCGGCGGTAGACCACGATCCGGGGCAGTGGTCCTTCGGCGTCGCGGGGGCGCCCCGGCAGCAGCCGCGCCAGCGGCACCTCTCCGTCCTCGAGTACGTCGGAGTCGTACACGTTCAGCTCCGGCGGCACCTCTTCGACGGCGAACTCAATGCCAGCGAGCTCCTTCGCCCACCGTCCCTCCAACTGCTCGACCGCGTCCAGCACCAGATCGTCGAACAGCTCCGACCGGCTCCGCGACAGCGGCACCACCGCTGGCACCAGCCGGCCCCGCAACCCGCGTCCCCGGCGGTCACGGCGCGCCCCGGGCGGTCGGCGGGAACGGTCGGCATCCACGGTGTGCAGCGTATCCCCGGCCGGCGGGCGGCCCGGTGGCACACCGCACGGAGCTGTCCGGCGTGTCGGTGCTGACAAACCCAGCGCCGGGTACGCCGGGGGCGCTACCGTGTTGCCCCGTGAGGCCACAGAGGCAGTGCTCGCGCAACGGGTGCCCGCGGGGGGCGGTCGCCACCCTCACGTTCGTGTACGCGGACTCCACCGCCGTGGTCGGTCCCCTGGCGGCGTTCGCCGAGCCGCACTCGTACGACCTGTGTGAGGAGCACGCGGTGCGGCTGACCGCGCCGCTGGGCTGGGATCTGGTACGCGCCGAGGGCGACCTCGAAGCGCCCGGCCCCAGCAGCGACGACATCCTCGCGTTAGCCGACGCGGTACGCGAAGCCGGCCGCCCCGGCGCCCGCGACGAACCCGTCCCCGAGCCACCGCACACCGGCCGTCGCGGCCACCTGCGCGTGCTGCCCCCCTCCCAGCAGTAACCTCCCCGCCGCCGATCCTGCGACCGATCTCGCCTGGACGCACAACAAGATCCAGAAGAGACACCGCGCCGGGGTCAGGCGCGGCCGAGTCGGTGGCGGATTCGACGGGTAGGCTCCCGGCGTCGGCGCAGTTCAACCTCGAGGAGTGCGGGCACCGTGGTCGACCTGAGCAGCATCGTCAAGGCGTACGACATCCGCGGCACCGTTCCGGACCAGCTCAACGAGCAGACGGCGCGGGCGTTCGGTACGGCGTTCGTACAGCTGCTGCGGGGTGAGGGCGAGCTGCCCCGGATCGTGGTGGCGCACGACATGCGGGAGGCCGGGCCGGGGCTGGTCGACGCGTTCGCCGCCGGCGCCACCGAGCTGGGCGTCGACGTGGTGCATGTGGGGCTCGGCTCCACCGACCTGCTCTACTACGCCTCCGGGATCATGGACGTGCCCGGGGCGATGTTCACCGCCAGCCACAACCCGGCCGAGTACAACGGCATCAAGCTGTGCCGCTCCGGCGCGCGCCCGATCGGCCAGGAGAGCGGCCTGGCCGACATCAGAGCCACCGCGGAGCGGCTGCTCAGCGCCGCGTCACCACAAGCCGAGCCGGGCAGCGTCGCCGAGCCGGGCACCGCGGGCGAGCCGGGCAGCGTGGAGCGGCGGGACATGCTCGCCGACTACGCCGCGCACCTGCGCAACCTGGTCGACCTGGCCGGGAACCGGGAGCTGACCGTGGTGGTCGACGCCGGCAACGGGATGGGCGGCTACACGGTGCCGGCGGTGCTCGGCGACGGGGTGCTCGATGCGCTGCCGCTGCGGATCGTGCCGCTCTACTTCGAGCTGGACGGTACCTTCCCCAACCACGAGGCCAACCCGATCGACCCGAAGAACCTGGTCGACCTGCAGGCGGCGGTACGCGAGCACAACGCCGATATCGGGCTCGCCTTCGACGGCGACGCCGACCGCTGTTTCGTGGTCGACGAGCGGGGCGAGGCGATCTCCCCGAGCGCGATCACGGCGCTGGTCGCCGCCCGGGAGCTGGCGAAACACCCCGGCGCCACGGTGATCCACAACATCATCACCTCGCGCGCCGTACCGGAGATCGTCGCGGAGAACGGCGGCACGGCGGTGCGTACCCGGGTCGGCCACTCGTTCATCAAGGCCGAGATGGCGCGTACCGAGGCGGTGTTCGGCGGCGAGCACTCGGCGCACTACTACTTCAAGGACTTCTGGTACGCCGACACCGGCATGCTCGCCGCGATGCACGTGCTCGCGGCACTGGGCGAGCAGGCGGGCACATTGTCGGAGCTGGCGGCGGCGTACCACCGCTATCCGGCCTCCGGAGAGATCAACACCCGAGTCGCTGACCAGCAGGCGAAGCTCATCGAGGTCAAGCAGGCGTTCCAGGACCGCGCCAGCATCGACGAGCTGGACGGGCTGACCGTCGACTTCGCCGACGGGAGCTGGTTCAACCTGCGCCCGTCCAACACCGAGCCACTGGTACGGCTTAACGTAGAGGCGCGCGACGCCGAGCGGATGGCCGAGCTGCGCGACGAAGTGCTTGCCCTGGTCAACAGCTGACCCCCGATCGCACCTCACCAGGACCGTCACCCCGAGACCGTCACCCGAGACCGTCACCAAGGAGAGAAGAACCGACATGGCGCTGGACCCCACACTGCTCGAGATCCTGGTCTGCCCCGGCGACCACGGCACGCTGGCGTACGACGAGCCCGCCGGCACCCTGACCTGTGACGAGTGCGGCCGGATCTTCGAGATCCGCGACGGCGTACCGGTGTTGCTGCTGGACGAGGCGCGCCAGCCGGAAACCGCCACGGGCGGCGAGTGACCCGCACCCGATGAGTACGCACGGACCGGTGGACCGTACGCCGGAGGGAGCCACCGGGCTGACCGGCCGGCGGGAGGCCGACGAGCGGCTGCTCGACGATGTCGAGGCGCTGGAGAAGGCCGACCCGGGCATGATGCTGCGTGCCGTTGCCGCAGCCGGCGCCCAGGTACGCGAGTCGGCCAGTGTCGCCGCGGAGGCGCACCTGGCGGAGCTGGCCGACGAGGGACGGCCCCGTTCCGTGGTGGTCGCGGGGGCCGGTACGGCTGCCCGTACCGGCGACATCCTGGCCACCGTGGCGGGTTCGCGTTCCG
>JBOGDG010000308.1:0-4821 GCA_050701655.1 Micromonosporaceae bacterium | reverse complement strand
GTTCATCAGGGCTTCCTTGGAGCCGAAGTGGTAGCCGATCGCGGCCAGGCTGACGCCGGAGGCCTGCGCGATGTCGCGCGCGGTGGTCCGCGCGTACCCCTTCTCGTGGAAGCAGCGCTTGGCGCCCTCCAGCAGCGCCTCCCGGTTTCCCATGGCCGCGATGCTACCTCACGTCTCAGACGAGCGTCTTGCACAAGCGTACTAGACAATCGTCTAAGGCGTTAGTACGGTCGTGCCGAGACTGCCGGCCCGGCACCGACATGGGGAGCGATCATGAGTACGACGACCGAGTTGCCGGCACCGCCGGCCCCGGCGCGGACCGACCGGCCGCGCCGCAGCTGGTGGCGGCAGGCGTGGGTGGCGCCGGTGCTGATGCTGGCGGTGCTGTTCGTGGCGGTCGCGGTGCCGCCGTACCTGACCGGAGACCGCAGCTTGTCGCGGGTGCCCACCCACGACCAGCTCGCCTGGTACTACCCGGTGCTGGTGGCGCACATCGTCTTCGGCTCGATCGCGCTGCTCACCGGGGCGTTCCAGGTGTGGCCGTGGTTCCGGGGGCGGTACCCGGTGGCCCACCGTTGGATGGGCCGGTCGTACTTCTGGGTCGGGGCGTTCCCGGCCGGGGTCGGCGGGCTGCTGATCGCCCCGCTGTCCAGCACCGGGCTCGCCTCGCAGTTCGCGAACACCACGATGGCGGTGCTGTGGCTGCCGATCTCGATCGCCGGCTACCGGATGGCGCGGCAGCGCCGGTTCCCGGAACACCGCCGCTGGATGCTGCGCAGCTACGCGCTCACCACGTCGATCGTGCTGAACCGGCTCTGGGGCACCGTGATGCTGATCCTGTTCGCGCCGCACCTGTTCACCGCACCGGAGGTGCGGGGCTCGATCATCGACGCTGGCGACCACCGTGCGATGACCGCGTTCGGGATCGGCAACTGGCTGAGCTGGATCGTCAACCTGTTGATCGTCGAGTGGTGGCTGGAGCGCACCGACTTCGCCAAGCGCAGCCGGGCGCGGCTGGCCCGCCGCGCCGCCGCCACCCCACATCCATGATCATGGAGGGTGGCGGTCATGCGACCGGCTGGCCGTTGTGTTTCCAGACGTTGCTGGCGGCCCAGGTGACTCCGGAGGCGCTGTGACCGGCGACCGGGCCGTACCGGGCGTTGTCGACGAAGGTGTTGTTACGGAACACCACGTTCGAGCAGGTGATGTCCGGGCGGAAGTTGATCGTGTAGTTGCCGCCGGTGAACAGGTTGTGCTCGACCAGCATGTTCCGCACTGCCGGGCCGGTGGTGGAGCCGAGCATGATCGCGGCGTTCATCGGGTCGTTGGTGCTGGTGTTGTACGCCTCGAGGGTGTTGTGCCGCACGATGATGTCCTCGGCCCCGGTGGTCTGCAGCGCGTCGTTGTGGCTGCCGGGGAGCCGGCTCAGGTCGTGGATCCAGGAGTCGTACACCCGGGTCTTGCTGGCCAGCCGGGGACCGTCCTCGACGTTGCGGATCTCCACCCGGCGCAGCGTGTAGTGGCCACAGCAGAGCGCAGCGGAGACCTTGTCCTCGCCGTCGATCTCGCTGTCCTCGACCAGCAGGTTGCTGGCGCCGTCCCAGGTACGGATCGCGAACGTGGTCCGGTCGCAGCTGATCCGGCTGTTGCGGATCACCACGTTGTCGGCCTTGACGTCGACGCAGCCGTTGATGTTCAGGCCGTCGATCACCCTGCCCGCGGTGGTGATCGTGAGGCTGCCGGAGCTCTTCAGCGATTTGCCGCTCGGCACGCCGGTGTTGGACGCGTTCGGCCAGCCGGCGTACGTCGGTGGCGTGCCGCCGGGCGTACTGCTGGGGGAGGGGCCGGGTGCGGTGTGCGAGCCGCCCGGTGTCGGGGTCGGCGACGGGCTCGGGGCCGGCTGCTCGCCGACCGGGTCGCCGGCCCGCACCGGCTTGCCGTTCCAGTACGAGTCGACGATCGTCGCCGGGGCGGTGGCGCTGTACATGAAGCCGCGGCGGCAGCCGTACACGTGGACCCGTACGGCGGTGTAGTTGCCGAACACCAGGCCGTTGGTGCGGTCCGCGCCGCAGCGCACCACGGAGTCTTCGATCACCGTGCCGTCGGCGCCGTCGAAGATCCGGATCGAGTGGGCGCCGGCGTACCGCACCTCGGTGTTCTTCACCCGTACGTTGTCGGCTTTGATATGGAGGTATCCGCGGACAATCTGCCCGTCGACCACGGTGCCGGGTTTGGTGATCACGAGATTTCCGGATTCGGCTATCCCCAGGGCTCCGAGGGCGAGCGTGGGGCCGTAGAGCATCGTGCCCAGTGCGCCGAGCGCGAGCATCAACCCGAGGAGTGAGGCGGTGGAGATCCGACGTCCGGTACGCGTTCTTGGGCGGTGGTCCACGTGCCTGCCGCTGCTCACGCGAGCTCCCTTTGTGCTGGTCAGAGCCGTACGGGTCGACATCCACCTGCCGTACGGCATGCCGTCACTTGACTTCTTCGGGTGTCGACCGCGCCGACCCTAATAGCAATCTCGAATAAATCACAAGGCGCGTCGCAGTGGATCATTGTGATTGAAACACGACGCATTCATGGTCATTTTCCCGGAGTACGCCTCGACGATCTTTTCAAGAATGGTTGGCGATAAATTTCGCCTCATCCGAATAGTGGCTCCATTCGTGGGGACAAGGTGCGACATATGCGGCCCGGCTGATCTCCGATCCGGAGGTCGTACCCGGATCCTGGGGTCAGCGAGCGCGCCCGGATCGCACCAGCGAAGATGTACGGCATGGAGATCGCATACACCCGCGCGGGGTCCGGCGTACCGCTGGTTCTGTTACATGCCTTCCCGCTGTCGTCGCAGATGTGGGGCGCGCAGCGCGGTGGGCTGAGCCGGGAATCCGATGTGGTCACGCCCGACCAGCGGGGCTTCGGCGAGTCCGCGAGCCCGGACGCGTTCCAGGGCGTTCCGGCCGACCTCAACGAGGCGGTCGACGACCTGGTACGCCTGCTCGACCAGCTGGAGCTGCCGCGGGTGGTGCTGGGCGGCCTCTCGATGGGCGGGTACGTGGCGCTGGCGTTCGCACGCCGCTATCCCGACCGGCTGCGCGGCCTGCTGCTCGCCAACACCAAGGCCAGCGCCGATCCGGCCGAGGCGGCGGCGAACCGGCACCGGATCGCCGACGCGGTCCAGCGGGCGGGCACCAGCGAGCCGCTGCTCACCGAGGTGTTCCCCAAGCTGCTCGCCCCCGGCGCCGCGGAACGCGCCCCGAAGCTCGCCGAATCGGTCGCCGAGCTGGTTCGCTCCGCTCCGCCGAACGCCGTCGCGTGGGCGCAGCGCGCCATGGCGGGGCGTACCGACACGCTCGAAGTGCTGGTCAGCCTGGCGGTCCCGGTGCTGGTGATCGCCGGCGAGGCGGACGCGCTGATGGCGCGTACCGAGGCGGACGCGATGGCCGGTGCGGCCCGGGACGCCGAGCTGGTGACGATCCCCGGCGCCGGTCACCTCAGCGCCCTGGAGGCGCCCCGGGAGTTCAACGAGGCCGTCTCAGGCCTGCTCAAGCGGGTGTAACCAGCTGCTGGCAGCGCGGCACGGCGCACGTAGCCCCCGTGCCGCGGCTGGCGGCTGGCGGGGCCTCAGTGGGCGCTCTGGCGGGGGAAGACCACCTCGCGGGCGATCAGCTGGATCGCCGCGGTCGCCGGGATCGCGATCAGCACCCCGACCACGCCGAGCAGCGCGGCGCCGATCAGTACGCCCAGGATCGCCGCCAGGTCGGAGATCTGGGTGGTACGCCGCATCACCCGCGGATAGATCACCCAGTTCTCCAGCTGCTGGTAGAGCAGGAAGAAGATCACCGCGGCGATCGCCACCGGGATCGACACGGTCAGCCCCACCAGGGTGAGCACGATCGCGCCCAGCGTCGCCCCGACCTGGGGGATCAGGTCGCAGATCGCCACCACCACCGCCAAGGCCAGCGGGTACGGGATCCCGGTGATCACCATGAACACCAGCGAGGTGAGCCCGGCCAACCCGGCGATCAGCAACGAGCCGACCATGTAGCCGCCGACCTTCGCCAGGATCGCGTCGCCCAGCAGCCGGGCGCGGGGCCGTCGCGACCCCGGTATGAACTGGTACGCCCCCTCCTTCAGCCGGTCGAACGCGGCGAGGAAGTAGAGCGTCAGGATCCCCACGGTGACCACGTTGAACACCTGGCCGAACACGATGGTGGCCCCGCTCAGCACGCCACCCAGCGCGACCGTGACGTTGGTGGCGGTGAACGCCTCCTCGAGGCTGCCGAGCACGTCGTACCGCTCGTTGAGCTGCTCGATCCACTCTGCCTTCCGCAGGTCCTCCAGATACCCGGGTACGGCGTTGAGGAACTCGACGCTCTCGGCGATCAGCGGGGGGATCACCGCGAGCAGGCCGCCGCAGCTGACCAGCAGCCCGACCAGTGCGACCACGGTCACGGCGAGCCCGCGGGTGAGCCCGAGCTTCTGCAGCCGTACCACGGCGGGGTTGAGCCCGATGGCGAGGAACGCGGAGACGACCACCAGCACCAGGATCGACCAGATGTCGCGTAAACCCAGGTACGCGACGTACGCGATCATCAGGCCGAGCCCGGCGGTCAGGCCGACCAGGAACGGCGACTGGCTCAGCGGCTTGCCGGGCTCCCCGTACGGTCGTTCCGACTGCTCCGGAGCCTCGCCGGAGTCGGTCGCCGGAGCCTCACCGGACGCTGCCAGGGGAGCCTCGCCGGAGTCAGTGGCCAGGGTCCCGCCGGCAGCTGTCTCGGGAACTTCACCGGATTCTGTCGCGTCCCCGTCCGGTACGTC
>JBOGDG010000307.1:0-4827 GCA_050701655.1 Micromonosporaceae bacterium | reverse complement strand
CGTCCCAGGCCCGCGCCGCGGCCTCCATCGCGGTCGCGGGGGCGGCGCCGTGGAAGCCGTACGACCGCAGTGTCTTGCGGAGCGCGGGCCCGCCCGCCAGTGCGTGGAACCCGTAGTTCGCCGGGCGCGCGGTGGGGTGCGGGATGGGCGCGCCGGGCGCCGGCATGTATCCGACCTCGCCGGCGCCGCCGGTGGCGCCCCGGTGCAGCCTGCCGTCGATCACCAGCGCCATGCCGAGTCCGTCGGAGGCCCAGAGCAGCAGGAAGTCCCGGCTGCGCTGTGCCAAACCGTGCGCCTGCTCGGCGAGCGCGGCGAGGTTCACGTCGTTCTCCACGGCCACGGAGATCCCCAGGCCGGCCTGCAGCGACTTCCGCAGGTCAGGGATGTGCCAGCCCGAGAGGTGGGCGGCGTACCCGAGTTTGCCGGTGTACGGGTTCAGCGCGCCCTGGATCCCGATCACCGCGTGCCGCAGGTCGCCGGTGCCGAGACCGGCCCGCTCGCAGGCGCCGTCCAGCCCGCTGCCAAGCAGCTCCACGATGTCGGGTGCGTGCCGCCCCCGGGTCGGCACGTGGTGCTCGCCGACCACGCCGCCGAGAATGTCCGCCACCCGCACCTGCACCCGAGCCGGGGTCACGTCCAGGCAGGCGACGTGCCCGATCTGGGGGTTGATGCCGTACAGACCGGCGGCGCGACCCGGGCCACCCTCGCGTACCCCCTCGGAGATCACCAGGCCGGACCGTTGCAGCCGGGCCAGCAGCTCGGAAGCGGTCGGTTTGGAGAGCCCGAGGATGGCGCCGATCTCGGGGCGGGTGAGCGGCCCGCGCCGCGCCAACGCCTCCAGCGCCGCCCGGTCGTTGACGGCGCGGATCAGGTTGGGCGGGCCTGGTATCCCGGTCACCTGCTGAGCCACTGCGGCGTCCCTTCATCAGAGGTTAGGCACCCTAACCAATCTTCCCGCGGAAAGGCCAGGCGGTCTCGCCTATACCGGACAACTTGTTGACAGTCTGGCCGCACGGGAGTTCAATCACTCGAACGATAGTAAGGAAGCCTTACGAACAAACTCAGCCTGGGGAGGCGCAGTGAGACTCCCGCACATCAGACGCACCAGACGGTTCGCCGTGGTCACGTCCTTCGTGGCGCTCGCACTCGTCACCCAGTTGGTCGCCGCGTCCTCTTCCGAGGCGGCCGACCAGCTGATCTCGACCAACAAGCCGGTGCTCACCTCCTCCAATGAGGACAGCACCCTCACCGGTCCACAGGCGGTGGACGGCAACGCGTCGACCCGCTGGGCCTCGGCCGAAGGCGCCGACCCGCAGTGGATCCGGATCGACCTCGGCAGCGCCGTCGGCATCACCCGGATCCGGCTCAACTGGGAGGCCGCGTACGCCAGGGCGTACACCCTCCAGGTTTCAAACGACGGCAGCGCCTGGACCACCGTGAAGACGGTGACCACCGGTGACGGCGGCACCGACGACCACACCGGCCTGTCCGCACAGGGCCGCTACGTCCGGATGCACGGCACCGAGCGCGCCACCAGCTACGGCTACTCGCTCTGGGAGTTCGAGGTGTACGGCAGCGGCAGCGCCGACGACGCGCTGCTGTCCCGGAACAAGCCGGCCAGCTCGTCGTCCAACGAGGACTCCACCCTCACCCCCGACAAGGCGGTCGACGGCAGCACCAGCACCCGCTGGGCTTCCGCGGAGGGGTCCGATCCGCAGTGGATCCGCATCGACCTCGGCTCCACCGCCACGATCAGCCGGATCCGGCTCAGCTGGGAGGCGGCGTACGCGAAGGCGTACACCCTGCAGGTTTCGAACGACGGCGCGACCTGGACCACCGTGAAGACGGTGACCACCGGCGACGGCGGCACCGACGACCACACGGCGCTGAGCGCCCAGGGACGCTATGTCCGGATGCACGGCACCCAGCGCGCCACCACCTACGGCTACTCGCTCTGGGAGTTCGAGGTGTACGGCACGGGCGGCTCGACTCCGCCGACCAGGCTCAAGTGGGCCGGTGTCCGCTCGTCCACCTACGGGATCCGGGATGGCGCGCAGATTCCGTTCCCGAGCCCGGGCCAGTGGGAGTCGGCGATGAAGACCATGTCCGGCTACTTCCCCGGCTCCACGCCCGAGGCCACGATCTGGCTGGTCGGCGAGGTGGACTACGACAACAACGGCATGATCCTGGAGTTCCCCAAGCCGAACGACGGCAGGGACTACGGGCCGCTCTATCAGTTCCAGAGCACCGACAAGCACGAGCCGTACCTGGACTACTTCGACACCCACGGCATCGGCGTGTTCTTGCAGATCGAGCCTGGCGACGCCGACATCCCGACCCTGATCGACCTGGTGCTCAACCGCTACAAGCACCACCCGAGTGTGCTCGGCCTCGCCATCGACGCGGAGTGGATCAACAAGACCAGCGACACCGACACCGAGACCCCGGTGACCGACTCGCAGGCGCAAGCCTGGGAGCAGCGGGTCAAGAGCCACAAGTCGAGCTACCGGACGATCCTGAAGCACTTCGACGAGGAGAACCTGCCGCCGGCGTACCGCGGAGGCATCATCTTCGTCTGCGACGACGAGCTGAACGGCACGTACGCCACCTTCCTCGCCGAGCACAAGAAGTTCGCCGACCACTTCTACCCGAACGACGTGATGTTCCAGATCGGGTACCCGTCCGACAAGGGCTGGTGGAGCCAGCGGCCGAGGCCGATCCCGCAGAGCATCGGGCGTGACCTGAGCGCCCAGACCCGGCAGGACCACGGGGTGCTCTGGGTGGACTTCTCGATCGACGACCCCGAGATCGACCTGATCCCGGACGGCTCGTCCGGCGCGTTCACCGTCGTCGCCACCGGCGACATCGCCGGCGCCTGCAGAGCCAGCGACGGTACGGCCTGCGAGCACGAACGCACCGCCCGGCTGGTCGAGTCGATCAACCCGAAGTGGGCGCTCACCATGGGCGACCACCAGTACGACGACGGCTTGATCAGTGACTTCCGGTCGTACTTCGACACCACGTGGGGTCGCTTCAAGAACAGGATCAAGCCGACCCCGGGCAACCACGAGTACTACGACCCGGCCGGCGGCGCCGCGGGGTACAAGGAGTACTTCGGCAGCATCGCGATGCCGAACGGCAAGACGTACTACAGCTTCGACGAGGGCAACTGGCACTTCATCGCGCTCGACTCGGAGCTGTCGATGTCGGCCACATCCGCCCAGGTCACCTGGCTGAAGAACGATCTGGCCGCTCACAGCAAGAAGTGCATCGCGGCGTACTGGCATAACCCGCTGTTCAACTCCGGCAGCAAGGGGTACGACCCGACCAGCCTGCCGGTGTGGCGGGAGCTGTACCGCGCTCGCGCCGACCTGGTCCTGAACGGACATGACCACACGTACGAGCGGTTCACGCCGCAGAATCCGGACGCCGGCTCCGATACCAACGGCATCGTGGCGATCACCGCCGGGCTCGGCGGCGCGGACAACTACTCGTTCGAGGGCGACCCGGAGCCGAACAGCGTCAAGCGGCTCACCGATCTGCACGGCGTCGTCAAGCTCAACATGACCGACACCGGCTTCTCCGGTCAGCTCGTGGACGACAGCGGCAGCGTCCGCGACACCATCCCGTCCTACAGCTGCCACTGACCGGCGGCGCCTGCCCCCACTCGCCACTTGGGGGCGGGCGGAAGGAGGGGATGTGTATCTCTCGACTGTGCGGCGGGGGGATGTCGGCGCTCCGGTGAGCGAGCCTGCCGCCCGGCCTCGGGTCGCGGGGACGGTGATCGCGCTCGGAGCGGTCAGCCTGCTCACCGACGTCTCCGCCGAGATGGTCACCGCGGTGCTGCCGCTGTATCTGGTCGTGGGGCTCGGGCTGAGCCCGCTGCAGTTCGGATTCCTGGACGGCCTCTACACCGGCGCCACCGCCCTGGCCCGGCTGCTCGGCGGTCACGCCGCGGACCGCTGGCAGCGCCGCAAACTCGTCGTCGGCATCGGGTACGGGGTGTCCGCGGCGGCGAAGCTCGGCCTGCTCGCCGCCGGCGCCTCGGCCGCCGCGATCGGTGCGGTGCTCACCGCCGACCGGGCCGGCAAAGGGATCCGTACCGCGCCGCGCGACGCGCTGATCTCGCTCAGCAGCCACCCCGCCGACCTGGGGCGCGCGTTCGGCGTACACCGCGCCATGGACACCGCCGGAGCGCTGACCGGACCGTTGGTCGCGGTCGGCCTGCTGTGGCTGACCATGGGGGCGTACGACGCGGTGTTCGTCACCAGCTTCTGCTTCGCC
The DNA here is from genome assembly GCA_050701655.1 of Micromonosporaceae bacterium. Lineage (GTDB taxonomy): Bacteria > Actinomycetota > Actinomycetes > Mycobacteriales > Micromonosporaceae > WHSM01. The sequence goes on along the minus strand of JBOGDG010000307.1, from coordinate 543 downwards.
GCGCTCGGCGTGGTGGTGCTGGTGTTGTTCGTCCGGGAGGCGCGGCGCGTGGCGGCGCCGACTCTGGCGGCGGTCTCCCTGCGGGCGGCGTTCGGGCTGCTCGCGGAGGCTCGGTTCCGCGGTGTGTGCGTGGTCGCGGCGCTGCTCGGGCTGGTCACGATCAGCGACGCGTTCCTGTATCTGCTGCTGCAACAGCGGCTCGATCTCGCGGTGGCGTACTTCCCGCTGCTGCCGCTGGGCACCGCGGGGGCGTACCTGCTGTTGGCGGTGCCGCTGGGGCGGCTGGCGGATCGGGTCGGGCGCCGTCGGGTGTTCCTGGCCGGCCAGGTCGCGCTGCTCGCGGCGTGCCTGCTGCTGCTCGGCCCGGTCGGCGGTGCCCCGCTCGTGGTGGCGTGCCTGGTCTTGCACGGGGCGTACTACGCCGCCACCGACGGAGTGCTGATGGCGCTGAGCTCCGCGACCCTGCCGGAGCGGCTGCGCTCCAGCGGCCTCGCCCTGCTCGGTACCGGCCAGGCGCTCGGGCGCCTCGTCGCGTCCGTGCTG
>JBOGDG010000306.1:0-4831 GCA_050701655.1 Micromonosporaceae bacterium | reverse complement strand
GCCCCGGAACGCCCGCGCGACGACGAGCCGCCGCTGCCGCCCGAGCCGTCCCCGTCCATGTACGAGGGTTTCGACCCCGGTGACCAGCCGCTGGACGACGAGCCGGGCCAGCCGGCGGGGCCCACCCAGGAGGAGCAGGCGGTCGCGCTGCTACGCGAGACATTCGGTGCGGAGCGGATCGGCGACGACGGCCCCCGCGCCAGCTAGGGTCGACAGGTAGCCCACGACCTAGTCGTCGGCAGGTAGCCCACGACGCGAGGAGCCCGGAGCCGTGAACCCAGGTGGCCTGGACATGCAGCAGATACTGCAGCAGGCGCAGCAGATGCAGGAGCAGCTCGCCGCCGCGCAGGCCGAGCTGGCCGAGGCCGAGGTGACCGGCACCGCGGGCGGCGGCCTGGTGACCGCGACCGTGACCGGCGCGGGGGAGCTGAAGTCCCTCGACATCGACCCGTCGGTGGTCGACCCGGAGGACATCGAGACCCTCGCCGACCTGGTGGTGGCCGCGGTACGCGCCGCCTCCGCCGAGGCGCAGCAGCTCGGCCAGCAGAAGATGGGCCCGATCGCCGGCGGCCTCCCCGGACTGGGGACCTAGCTTGTACGAGGGCGCCATCGCCGACCTGATCGACGAGCTGGGGCGGCTGCCCGGCGTCGGCCCGAAGAGCGCGCAGCGGATCGCGTTCCATATCCTGGCGGCGGATCCTGCCGACGTGGCGCGGCTGGCGCAGGTGCTCAAGCGGGTCAAGGACCAGGTCCGGTTCTGCACGGTCTGCTTCAACGTGGCCGAGGAGGAGCAGTGCCGGATCTGTCGTGACCCACGGCGTACCGACGAGCTGATCTGCGTCGTCGAGGAGCCGAAGGACGTGATCGCGATCGAGCGTACGGGCGAGTTCCGCGGGCGCTACCACGTGCTCGGCGGCGCGATCAACCCGTTGGAAGGGGTCGGCCCGGACAACCTGCGGATCCGGGAGCTGATGGTGCGGCTGCAGTCCGGTCTGGTCAAGGAGCTGATCCTGGCCACCGACCCGAACACTGAGGGCGAGGCGACCGCCACCTACCTGGCGCTGCTGGTGAAGCCGATGGGGCTGACGGTGACCCGGCTCGCCAGCGGCCTGCCGGTGGGCGGCGACCTGGAGTACGCCGACGAGATCACCCTGGGCCGAGCCTTCGAGGGCCGCCGCACTCTCGACGTCTAGGGCCGCCGCGCCTCGACGTTTAGACACTGTCCGGACATCGGACGGTCTCGGCCAACCTAGGTGACGTTAAGGTACCGATTCCTTGAGGAATACTTTGATCCCCGTCACACGCTCGCTAGGTTCGGGGGCTGACCGCGCTGACTGGTGGCGCGGGCTGACCGCGCCGCGAGGTGGCGCGTCAACCGACGGACAGGGGTAACAGATGCAGGTACGGAGGCTCAAGGCCGCGGTTGCCGTGGCCGCCGCCGTCACACTCGCCGCCGGCTTGGCCGGATGCGCCGAGAGCAAGCGTGGCGAGGGTGGCAGCGCCAAGGACAAGCTGGTCTTCGGCGCCGCTGGCGCGCCGTCGAACTTCGACCCGGCGTTCGCCACGGACGGTGAGACGTTCCGGGTCAACCGCCAGATGTACGACACACTGATCAACCACAAGCCCGGGACGGCGGAGCTGGCGCCCGGGCTCGCGGAGTCCTGGGATCACAGCCCGGACGGCAAGGAGTGGACCTTCACGCTCCGTAAGGGAGTCAAATTCCACGACGGCAACGACTTCAACGCGGCGGCGGTGTGCGCCAACTTCGACCGCTGGTACAACCTGAGCGCCGAGGCGGCGCAGGCGCAGGCGGCGTACTACCTCGACGTGTTCGGCGGCTTCAAGAAGAACACCAGCGAGGACTTCAGCGACTCGATGTACGACAGCTGCGAGGCCACGGACGAGTCCACCGCCGTGGTCAAGCTGACCGGCTTCGCGGGCAAGTTCCCGGCGGCGTTCACGCTCACCTCGCTGTCGCTGTCCAGCCCCGAGGCGATGAAGAAGTACGACGCGGACAACGTCACCCAGGAGGGTGAGGCGTTCAACTACCCCGCGTACGCCATGGAGCACCCGACCGGCACCGGGCCGTACAAGTTCGTCAAGTACGACGAGGCGAACGGCACCGTGACGCTGACTCGCAACGACGACTACTGGGGCGAGAAGGCGAAGATCAAGGACATCATCTTCAAGGTCATCCCGGACGAGAACACCCGTAAGCAGGAGCTGCGCTCGGGTGCCATCGACGGCTACGACCTGCCTTCGCCGGCCGACTACAAGTCCCTTAAGGACGACGGCTTCAACCTGCAGGTACGGGACGCGTTCAACGTGCTCTACCTGGGCATCAACCAGAGGGGTCCGGCGAAGAAGCTCGCCGACATCCGGGTGCGTAAGGCGATCGCGTACGCGCTCAACCGGGAAGAGCTGGTGAAGACCAAGCTGCCCGCCGGCGCCGAGGTCGCGACCCAGTTCATGCCGAGTACGGTCACCGGCTTCGCCACCGACGTCGAGAAGTACGACTACGACCTCGACAAGGCGAAGGCGCTGCTGAAGGAGGCCGGGGCGGAGAACCTGAAGCTCAAGTTCTACTACCCGACCGAGGTCACCCGGCCGTACATGCCGAACCCGAAGGAGATCTTCCAGGTCCTCTCCAACGACCTGAAGAAGGCGGGGATCACCGTGGAGCCGGTCGCCAAGCCGTGGACCGACTACCTCGACGCGACCAGCCAGACCCGGGCGCACGACATCCACCTGCTCGGGTGGACCGGCGACTTCAACTACGCCGGCAACTTCGTGGCCACGTTCTTCGGCCGCGGCAAGCCGCAGTTCGGTGACGAGGGCATGAAGGACATGTTCCAGGCGATCGCGAAAGCCGACTCGACGGTCGACGCCGCCGAGGCGAAGGCCGCCTGGGAAGAGATCAACCGCCGGGTGATGAGTGAGTGGCTGCCGGCGGTGCCGGTCTCGCACTCGCCGCCCGCCATCGTGGTGAACAAGAACGTCAAGGGCCTCACCCCGAGCCCGCTGACGCAGGAGGAGTTCTACACGGTGTTCTTCGAGTAGTAGTTCGTAGCTAAAAGGTGACGCCCCAGCGGATTCCCCCGCTGGGGCGTCACCGCCTAATCTCTCGCTAGAGCCCGGGTGCGCCGCGCGCTGGGCCGACCCGAAAGTACGGAGAGAACCGCAATGTTGCGAGTCGTCGTACGCCGTCTGTTACAGATGGTGCTGACGCTGTTCGTACTGTCCGCGCTGATGTTCGTGTGGCTGCGCAACCTGCCGGGCGGTCCGATCTCGGCGATGCTGGGTGAACGCGCCACCCCGGAGCGGGTTGCCCAACTGCAGCACGCGCTCGGCTACGACCAGCCGATCTGGGTGCAGTACGGCAAGTGGCTGGGCCGGATGATCACCGGCAACTTCGGCAACTCCTCGTCGAGCAGCCGTCCGATCGCGGAGGAGCTGGCCGAGGCGTTCCCCGCCACCATGGAGCTGAGCTTCTTCGCGCTGCTGCTCGCGATCGGGCTGGGGATCCCGTTGGGCTACATCGCCGCCCGCTACCACGGCCGGATCCTCGACAACCTGGTCGTGATCGGCACCCTGGTCGGTGTCGCGGTGCCGGTCTTCTTCCTCGGCTACCTGCTCAAGGAGGGCTTCGCCGAGAATCTGGCGTGGCTGCCGCCGTCAGGGCGCGCCGACGTCACCATCGACTCCACCCACGTCACCAACTTCTTCATACTCGACGGGCTGCTGACCCGGGAGTGGGATTCCGCCGCCGACGCCTTCGTCCATCTGATTCTGCCGGCGCTCACGCTGGGTACGATTCCGCTCGCGGTGATCGTACGGATCACCCGGGCCAGCGTGCTGGACGTACTGAACGAGGACTACGTACGGACCGCCGAGGCGAAGGGGCTGCGGCACGCGACGATCCGCGGCCGGCACGTGCTGCGCAACGCGCTGCTGCCAGTGGTGACCGCGATCGGGCTGCAGACCGGGCTGCTGCTCGCCGGTGCCGTACTCACCGAACGGGTCTTCAACTTCCGCGGCATCGGCTGGCTGCTCGCCGAGGGCATCACGTCGCGTGATTATCCCCGGCTGCAGGCGATCATCCTGGTCGCCGCCTTCGTGTACGTGATCGTCAACCTGCTGGTCGACCTCTCGTACGCCGTCATCGACCCGAGGGTGAGGGTGGGATGAGCCGGCTCACGGAGATCAAGAGGGCGCGGATCGACAAGCTGGCCGAGGCGGCGGCCGAGCCCGGCGGTGGCACCAGCCTGTTCGTGGACGCGATGCGGCGGCTGGCGCGCAGCCCGGTGGCGATGGTCGGCGCCACGATCATCGGGGCGTTCCTGCTGGTCGCGATCTTCGCCCCGCTGCTGGCACCGAACGACCCGACCGTCGACTTCAAGGAGCTCAAGGGCACCGTCGACTTCATCCCGTCCAACGTGGAGGGCTTCTGGCTGGGCGGCGACCAGTTCGGCCGCGACTTCGCGTCCCGGCTGATCTACGGCTCCCGGCAGACCCTGTTCGTCGGGGTGTTCGCCACCATGATCGGGCTCAGTGTCGGGGTCGTGGTCGGCGGTTTCGCCGGCGCCTTCGGCGGCTGGGTGGACGCGGCGCTGATGCGGCTCACCGACGTACTGCTGGCGATCCCGAGCCTGCTGCTCGCGATCTCGCTGGTGGCCCTCGCCGCGCGGCCCAACCAGTGGACGGTGATCATCGCGGTCGCCAGCGTGACGGTGCCGATCTTCGCCCGGCTGCTGCGGGGCTCGATGCTGGCGCAGCGGGAGAGCGAGCACGTGCTGGCGGCGCGGGCGCTCGGCGTACGGGAGCACACCAT
>JBOGDG010000305.1:0-4866 GCA_050701655.1 Micromonosporaceae bacterium | reverse complement strand
CCCGGGTCCTTTGACTCCGGGCCGTCGGCTCGTTGGTACGACGGTTTGTGCTTCAGGAGGCGGGGCGGCCTGCTTCGGCGTGGTACTGGTCTACTACGTCCTGGGAAATCCGGCCGCGCTCGGAAATCGTGATGCCCTTGCGCTTGGCCCACTCCCGAATCGCCTTGTTCTGCTCGCGGTCAGTGGTCGCGGCGCCCCGACCGCGACCCGACAACGGCTTGGCGCCGGCCTTCCCGACTCGCCGACCGGCGGAGACGAACCTCGCCACGGACTCGCGCAGTGCCGTGGCATTCTTTTCTGACAGGTCGATCTCGTACTCGACGCCATCCAGGCCGAACTTCACGGTCTCGTCGGCGTCCCCACCCTCGAGGTCGTCGACCAGGTACGTAACGGTCTTCTGTGCCACCGCGCTATCCCTCCATTGCCGGCTAAGACGTTTGTCATGGGAGTTAATACAAGAACATTAACTCACCGCGCCGGCCGTGGACTCAAGACCCGCGGTAACAAACTGAAATAGCTATCGTCAATCACTCACGGCACTTCGGCAATCACTGCCGGCCGCCGACGAACCGCCGACGGTAATCAGTGCAATCGGATCACTCGGGGCGTACCAGCGGGAACAGGATGGTCTCCCGGATGCCGAGACCGGTGAGCGCCATCAGCAGCCGGTCCACACCCATTCCCATGCCGCCGCTGGGCGGCATTCCGTACTCGATGGCGCGCAGGAAGTCCTCGTCGAGCCGCATCGCCTCGAGGTCGCCCTTGGCGGCCAGCAATGACTGCGCCACCAGGCGTTCCCGCTGCACAACCGGGTCTACCAGCTCCGAGTACGCCGTCGCCAGCTCGACGCCCTGGATGTACAGGTCCCACTTCTCGGCGACCCCGGGAGTCGTACGGTGGGCGCGGGTCAGCGGGCTGGTTTCGATCGGATAGTCCCGTACGAATGTGGGCGCGGTGAGCTGGTCCACCGCCAGCGCCTCGAATATCTCCTCGGTGAGTTTCCCAGCGCCCCACTTGGCGTCCCAGGCAATCTCGTGCTTGTCGGCGTACGCGCGCAGCGTCTCCACAGTGGTGTCCGGCGTCACAGTCTCGCCGAGCGCCTCGGAGACCGCGTCGTAGAGCGTGATCTGTCGCCATTCCCCACCGAGGTCGTGCTCGGTGCCGTCGTGGTGGCGTACCACAGTGGAGCCGAATACCGCATTCGCCGCGTCCTGCACCAGCTGTTGCGTGAGCTGCGCCATAGTGTTGTAGTCGCCGTACGCCTGGTAGACCTCCAACATCGCGAACTCCGGCGAGTGCGAGGAGTCTACGCCCTCGTTGCGGAAGTTCCGATTGATCTCGAAGACCTTCTCGATTCCGCCCACGACACACCGTTTGAGATAGAGCTCCGGCGCGATTCGTAGATACAGATCGATATCCAGTGCATTGCTGTGGGTGACAAATGGCCGGGCCGCGGCGCCGCCGTGCAGCAACTGCAGCATCGGCGTCTCCACCTCGGTGAAGCCGCGCTGGTCCAGGGAGGCGCGCAGACTGCGTACCACGCCGGCCCGGGTACGTACGGTTTCGCGCGCGGCGGGGCGCACGATCAGGTCGGCGTAGCGCTGGCGGACCCTCGCCTCTTCGGAGAGCGGCTTGTGTGCCACCGGGAGTGGCCGCAGCGCCTTGGCCGCCATCGACCAGTGGCTGACGAAGACCGAGAGCTCACCGCGCTTGCTGGTGATCACCTCGCCCTCCACCGCGACCAGGTCACCCAGGTCGACCAGCTTCTTCCAGTCGTCGAGCGACTCCTGACCGACCTGCGCCAGCGACAACATCGCCTGCAGCTCGGTGCCGTCGCCTTCCCGGAGGGTGGCGAAACACAGCTTGCCGGTGTTGCGGGCGAAGATCACCCGACCGGTGACCGCCACCTGTTCGCCGGTCCGGGTGTCGGCGGGCAGCTCGGGGAACTTCTCCCGGATCGCGCGCAATGTGGTGGTACGCGACACCGCGACCGGGTACGGCTCCCGGCCGGCGTCCAGCATCCGGCTGCGCTTCTCACGCCGCACCCGCATCTGCTGGGGAAGATCGTCATCCACATCGGCGGGTACGGGCGGCACAGACTGATCGGACACGGCGTGGCTTTCGGCTCGTACGGGCGGCGAATTCGCGCCAAACGGCGCATCGCACAGAGCCTAGCCGTAGCCCGCGAGCGCCCCGACGTCAATATCCGCGATATCGGGGCGTGCGCCGTTGGATTGATCCGCTGCGAGAATGTTTCGTACCAGACCTATCTTGGTACGCTGAATGGATGCCCGTAACCACCGACACCGGCACGGATCTGCTGTTCCTGCTGTCGCAGGCCAGCCACGCGCTCGCCACCGAGCTGACGGTGGGGCTCGCCGAGCTCGGCATCTCGCCACGGGAGCACTGCGTGCTGCGTACGGCGATGACCGGTGAGCTGACCCAGAGCCAGGTCGCCGAGCGGTGCGCGCTGGACAAGACCACCATGGTGGTGACGCTCGACAAGCTGGAACGTGAGGGGTACGCCGAGCGCCGGCTCTCCGGCACCGACCGCCGGGCGCGCATCATCGGGGTCACCGACTCCGGCATCCGGATCGTCGCCGCCGGGCAGCGGATCATCGACCAGATCTTCGCCGACGTACTGGAGAGCCTGCCGGCCGGCGAACGCAAGGGGTTCGTCGCGGGGCTGACCCGGCTCGCCGAAGGCCGGCTGTCCACGCCGGTCGAGTGCGAGAAGCCGATCCGCCGCCGCGCTCCCCGCATGCCCGCCTCCTGACCACCGGCGACCGCCGGAAGCTCCTCAGTGTCACGTAGCTCACAGATTCTCTAGTAAAAAATAGTCCCGTACGAAACTATCGGCTACGGTCGCTCCTGGTTGACCACCCACGGACCAGGAGGAGCGGCATGTCAGAAGGCACCACAACGAAGGACTCCCGGTGGGTGGCGCTGTTCGTACTGTGCGCCGGGATGTTGATGATCATTCTCGACCAGACCATCGTCAACGTCGCGCTGCCGACGATCCAGGACGACCTGAAGTTCACCCAGTCGGGGCTGGCGTGGGTGGTGAACGCGTACCTGATCGCCTTCGGCGGGCTGTTGCTGCTGGCGGGACGGCTGGGTGACCTGGTCGGCCGGAAACGGATCTTCCTGATCGGGCTGGCCGCGTTCACCGTCGCCTCGCTGCTGTGCGGCGTGTCGACAAGCGCCGAGATGCTGATCGTGGCGCGGTTCCTGCAGGGCGTGGGCGGCGCGATGGCGACCGCGGTCACGCTCGGCATGATCGTGACGATGTTCCCGAAGCCGGCCGAGCAGGCGCAGGCGATCGGGGTGTTCAGCTTCGTCGCCGCGGCCGGCGCGGCGGTCGGGCTGCTCGCGGGCGGCGTACTCACCCAGGCGTTGAGCTGGCACTGGATCTTCTTCGTCAACCTGCCGATCGGGATCGTGGCGGCGGCGCTGGCGTACCGGCTGATCGACAACGACCGCGGCATCGGCCTCGGCAAGGGCGCCGACGTGGCGGGCGCGGTGCTGATCACCAGTGCGCTGATGCTCGGCGTCTACACCATCGTGAAGGCCGCCGACTACGGCTGGGGCTCGCTGCACACCGTCGGGCTCGGCACGGTCGCGCTCGGGCTGTTCGCCGCTTTCCTGGTACGCCAGGCCACCGCCGCCAACCCGCTGCTGCCGCTGCGGATCTTCCGTTCCCGCAACGTCACCGGCGCCAACCTGATCCAGGTGCTCGCCATCGCCGGCATGTTCGGGATGTTCTTCCTCGGCACCCTCTACATGGAGCGGGTGCTCAGCTACGACGCGCTGCAGATCGGGCTGGCGTTCCTGCCGGTCGCGATCCTGATCGGCACCCTGTCGGTGGGCTTCTCGGCCCGGCTGTCCGGCCGGTTCGGGGTACGTCCGGTGCTGCTGGTCGGGCTCTCGCTGCTGACAGCGGGGCTGGTGCTGTTCGCCCGGGTGCCGGTCGAAGGCCGGTACGTCACCGACCTGCTGCCAGCGATGCTGGTGCTCGGCACCGGCGCCGGGCTGATGTTCCCGTCGTTGATGACGCTCGCCATGTCGTCGGCGACATCCAGTGACGCGGGGCTCGCCTCGGGGTTGGTGAACACCACCGCGCAGGTCGGCGGTGCGATCGGGCTGGCGGTGCTGGCGACCTTGTCCAGCGCGCGTACGGGTCAGTTGCTGGCCGCTGGGGAGTCCCGGGCGGCGGCGTTGACCAGCGGGTTCCACCTGGCGTTCTGGATCGGCGCGGTGCTGGTCGTGACCTCGATCGGGGTGGCGGTGTTCGTACTGCGGCCGGCACCCGTACCGGAGTCCGGGCCGGTGCTCGCCGGCGACGCCGAGCCGGCGCTCGAGCCGGTAGCGTGACCCGCGTGGACCGGGAGACCTGGGACGCCCAACGCAGCTCATTCGGTACGGCGGCCGCACTCTACGACCGGGTGCGGCCCCGCTACCACCCCGACGCGATCCGCTGGGCGTTGGCCGGGGCCGACGCCAGGCCCGACGCCGCTGCCGGGGCCGGCCACCGCGTGACGAGCGTGGTCGACCTCGGCGCGGGGACCGGGATCCTCAGCCGGCAGCTGATCGAGCTGGGGTACGACTGCCAGCCGGTCGAGCCGGACGAGCAGATGCGCGCCCAGTGCGACGCGGCGCTGCGGGAACGGTTCGGCGCCGCCGCGCGTACCGCGCTCGCCGGCTCCGCGGAGCAGATCCCGCTGCCGGACGGGGCCGCCGACGCGGTGATCGCGGGGCAGGCGTACCACTGGTTCGACCCGGCGACGGCGCACCCGGAGATCGCGCGGGTGCTGCGGCCTGGTGGGGTGTTCGCGCCGATCTGGAACATCCGCGACGAGTCCGAGC
>JBOGDG010000304.1:0-4868 GCA_050701655.1 Micromonosporaceae bacterium | reverse complement strand
GCGTAGCACGGAATCGCCGTCCACGACGATCCCGAGTACCGCGACCCGCAGACCCAGCAGTGGCAGGCGTCCGTGCTGCGGTCGGTTGCCGAGTGGCTCAGTCAATAGGCGTGTATTGCCTCGCGCCCAGCGCGCCAGGGGAAGGTGTTGGTCTTTAGCTAGAGCGGCTTCCAGACGTGGGATCGCGTCGCGGGTGAGGCAGGGCCCGGCCCTGGAGACCGGGTGGGCGGTCTCCAGGGCCGGATCTATGTGGCGCGTCAGGCGCCGGTGTTGGTGGACCAGATGGCGCGCTTGTTGACGTCGTACAGCACGACGTTGCCGTCGTCCTGCACGCGCAGGCTGGCGACCGTACGGCCGCCGGTCTTGGTGGACCACAGCGCCTGCTTCGAGGAGCTGTAGAGCACCAGGTTGCCGTCGCGCTGCATGAGCAACCGCGCGCCGGACTTACCGCCAGTCTTGGTGGACCACAGCGCCCGCTTCGCGGAGTTGTAGAGCACCAGGTTGCCGTCCGCCTGCATCACCAGCCGGTACTTCCCGTTGTTCGAGACCCGGTACTGGTCGTGGTAGAGCGTCTGCCCCGGGGTCAGCGCGTTCTTGTGGGTACGCGTACCCCAGACCGCGGTGCCGTCGGTGCGGTAGACCACCCCGTTGCCGTCGTTCTGCACCCGGAACTTGGCGCGGTGGTTGCCGTCGGTGGCCGACTGCCAGATCACCGAGCCGCCGGCGCTGCGCAGCACCAGGTTGCCGTTGCCCTCGTTGTTGAGCCAGGCGCCGTCCCGGCCGCCGGTCTGGGTGGACCACACCGCGACCTTGTTGACGTTGTACATCACCACGTTGCCGTCGGCCTGCATCGCGAACAGGTACCGCCCGTCCGGGGACTTGCGGTGCTGTCCGGGGCGCAGCCGCTGCCCCGGGTAGAGCGTGAAGACCTGCGCCTTGCTGGACCAGATGCCCTTGCGGTCGGCGTTGTAGATCACCAGGTTGCCGTCGGTCTGCAGCGCCAGCTGCTTGCCGGTGCCGCCGGTGGCGCTGGTGAACAGCACGGTGCCGCCCTTGCTGTAGGTCACCAGGTTGCCGTCGGACTGGAACTGGGAGTACGCCCCGGCGTGCTTCCCGGTCTGGGTGGACCAGGTCGCCTGCTTCGAGGAGTTGTAGAGCACCAGGTTGCCGTCGGACTGCTGCACCAGCGTGTACCTGCCGTCACTGGACTTCACCGAGTCGCCGGCCTTCAGCCGGGTCCCCGGCGGCACCACGCCGGTGCTGGTGGACTCGGCGCCGGGCGCGGAGTCCGTACCCCCGCCGGAGTCTTTCTCCGGAGTACGGGTGTCGGCTTTCGCCGGGTCGGTGGTGGCGGTGGCGGGCTGCTCCGCACCGCGCTGGGCACTGGTCTGGTCGGTCGGAGCGGGTGTGGTGGCCGCGGCGGCGACGCCGATCGCCCCCGCGGCGACGGCGGTGAGCCCCGCGGCCACCATCAGTGCTGCCTTGCCGAACTTCATGCGAATCTTCTCTCCTCGGAAGTGGGATGTCGGGGACCGTGTGGCACGGTCGCGCCGCTGGCGGGATGCCGGGGCGCGACCGTACCCCCCACGCGCCACTTCTACCGGGGGTCGCTCTCACGGCGATCTCATATCGCTCTCACTGGCTCTGCTAGCGACCGGCGGGGCTCTGATCCGCCGGCGGAGGTCAGCGGATGGTGGCGCCGAGCGTGGGCAACCGGGTGGCGGCGGCCTGCCCGGCGCGCAGCTGAGCGGCGTGTACGAGGGCCGCGTGTTCCGGATCCCGGCGCGGCGCCGGCAGGCTCCACAGTTGACGGCGCTGGCCCCGCATCGCCGCCTTGGCCCACGCCATGACCGGCTGCTCCACCAGCCGGTACGACAGCGCCGCGGCGCCGTACCCGAGCAGCAGGCACACCACGGTGCCGGTGAGCCCGGGGCGGGCGCCGGTGAAGATCACCCAGCCCTGGAACGGCAGCAGGTTCCACAGGTACAACCCGTACGAGAGCGCACCCAGCCGTACCAGTGCGGGCTGCGAGACGGCGCGGGCGAGCCAGCCGGCCGGCGCGGCGGTCACCGCGAGCACCAGCGCCGCGGTCGCCAACGCGATGCTGAACAGCCCGACGGTGAACATCGACGGCAGCGCCGCGTGGTACGTGGCGTACGCGTACCCGAGCCACGCGAGCCCCGCCCAGCCGGCGACGCGTACCCACGGAAGCTGGAACCGCCACCGGGCAAGCGCCGCCAGGCAGCCGATCGCCAGGGCGTCGATCCGGGTCACCGTGGAGTAGTAGAGCCAGCCCTTCCAGTCGGCGTTGTCGGCGAGGGTCAGTCGCAGCGTCGCCGCCACCGCGATCACCGTCAGACACGCGCCGACCGGGAGCAGCCAGGACCGGCCGCGCTCCAGCACCCGCTTCAGCAGCGGCGGCCACCCCAGGTAGAACTGTTCCTCGATGGCGAGCGACCAGCCGAACGTGGTGCCCGCCATGTGCATCACCGCGTGGGCGCGCATCAGGTTGGTGACGTACAGCAGCATCGGCACCAACGCCAGCAGCACCGTGTCGACCGAGACGTCGAAGCTCCACACCAGCGCGTGGAACGGCAGCAGCACCAGCAGCGCCGGCACCAGCCGCGCCGCGCGGCGCAGGTAGAAATGCCGCAGGTTGATGCTGGCGTGGCGGTCGTACTCCTCCAGCAGCAGGGTGGTGATCAGAAATCCCGAGAGTACGAAGAACACCGTGACCCCGAGGTGCCCGCCGGGCAGCCACCAGGGCAGTGCGCCGTGGCTCTGCGCGTGCGCCAGCAGCACCCCCACGATCGCGAGCCCGCGTACCCCGTCCAGCGCCGCCTGGTGCCCCAATCTCCCCGGAGCCTCCGCCCGCACCCACGCCCGCGGCCGCGCGTCCAAGATCCGGTGCGTTGGGCGTCCAGGCACGCGGATCGTGGCCAGACGCGTGCGTGCGCGTCCGATGCCACGGATCTTCAGGCGCGGGAGACGATGCCAGGGGGGCCAGGGCATCGGGGCAGGATAGGCATACCGCTCAGGCCCATCCAAATCCCTCGCACCGATTAGTGGTACGCGTCTCGCGGCGGCCTTGGGCCCTATGGTCGGCGGCGGGCCACGCGGATGACGTCAGCGGGCGCGGCGGGCGAGGCGCTCCGGGTCCAGGATGATCACGCTCTTGCCGTCCAGCCGCAGCCAGCCGCGGGACGCGAAATCGGCGAGCGCCTTGTTGACCGTCTCCCGGGAAGCGCCGACCAGCTGCGCCAGCTCCTCCTGGGTCAGGTCGTGGGTGACCCGCAGCACGCCGCCGTCGCGGGTGCCGAACCGGCTCGCCATCTGCAGCAGGCTCTTCGCCACCCGGCCCGGTACGTCGGTGAAGATCAGGTCCGCCAGCGCGTCGTTGGTACGCCGCAGCCGGCGCGCCAGCACCCGCAGCAGCTGCTCGGCGATCTCCGGGCGATCCGTCAGCCACGGCCGCAGCGCCGCCTTCTTCAGCCGGGCGACCCGGGAGTCGGTGACCGCCGTCGACGTCGCGGTACGCGGACCCGGGTCGAACAGCGACAGCTCGCCGACCATGTCGCTGGGGCCCATCACCGCGATCAGGTTCTGCCGGCCGTCCGCCGCCCGCCGGCCGACCTTTAGCTTCCCCGACATGACGATGTACAGGCTGTCACCGGGCTCGCCTTCGGTGAACAACGTGTCGCCCTTGCGCACCTCGACATACTCGAGCTGCTTCGCCAGATTCTCGGCAGCCTCCGGCTCGACCCCCTGGAACAGGCCACAGCGAGCAAGGACCTCATCCATCGCGTACCCACCTTCCACGCCGGCTCACGGCGTGATCGAGTCTAGACGACTTGGTGCGCGGTGGACGCCAGGCTGCGCCGGACTCATCCACCGACTCGCTCTGACACCACCGCGCACCAGGTCGTCAGCGCTTCCGGAGGAATTGCACGCACCGTGTCCCGATAACGCGTCGGCAACCCGGGCCGGCGTGACCCCGCGTTCGGGTTACGCAGAGTGGCGATACCGGCCTACAGTCGGCCCCATGTACGTGCCGAGCGAACTGCGGCTGATCGGCAAACTCAGTGAGGACCCGGTCGCCGTGGTGTACGCCGCCCATGATCTGGGCGGTGAGCCGGCGCTGCTGGTGAGCGGCGTGACGCCGATGTACCCGGCGGATCTGGAGGCGTACACCCGCTGGGCGGAGCGGCTGGTGGGCTGTGCCCGGCACCCGCAGATCGCCGACGTGGTCAGCCACGGCGTGGTCGAGGGGCACCCGTACGTGGCGGTGCGTACCGGGAAGCGGCGGACCCTCGCCGAGCTGCTCTCCGGGTACGGGCCGCTGCCGTACGAGTCGGTACGCCAGGCCGGGATCGGGCTCGCCGACGCGCTCGCCACCGCGCACGACGCCGGGCTGTGCCACCTCGCGATCCGGCCGTCGGCGATCTTCGTCGGCGACGAGGACGGGCCGGTGCTGGTCGGCTTCGACGCCGCCGCACCGGGGCTGGTACGCCCGATGGCGTCCGGCCCGCTGTCCGCGCCGGAGTACCACGTCCCGCGCGGCGAGATCGGCGGCGCCGGGTTGGTGGTCGGCCCGCCCGCCGACGTGTACGCGCTCGCCGGCTGCCTGTATCTCGCACTCGGTGGCGTGCTGCCGTGGGGGGAGCGGGACGACACCGCGGCACGCGGGATGCCGTTGCCGGAGCTGACCGGCGTACCGCCGGCGTTGCTGGAGATCCTGCGGCGCGCGGTCGCCGTACACCCGGCTCATCGGTTTACCGCGGCGCAGCTGCGGGACGCGCTGCGGTCACCGCAGGTGGGCAGCGGCGCCGCGCCCGCGCAGCCGGCCGACGACGCGGTGCTGGCCGGGC
>JBOGDG010000303.1:0-4887 GCA_050701655.1 Micromonosporaceae bacterium | reverse complement strand
CGGTCAGGGGGTGCGTTCGGCGGCGCTGCGTTCCACGCAGAACTCGTTGCCTTCGGGGTCGGCGAGCACGGCCCAGCCCCTACCGTCGGGTTGGCGGTGGTCGGCGACCAGCGTGGCGCCCACGGCGAGCAGCCGCTCCACCTCCTCGTCCCGGGTACGGTCCCGCGGCTGCATGTCCAGGTGCAGCCGGTTCTTGACGGTCTTGCCTTCCGGCACCGCGCAGAACAGGATCCCCGGCCCGGCGCCGTCCGGCGGCAGGATCAGGTGCTCGGTGTCCTCTGGAAGGTCGGGCTCATCGGGATCCCCCCGGTAGCCGGTGACGAGGGCCCAGAACTGCGCCAGGGCGTACGGGTCGGCGGCGTCGAATGTGATGTGCCGTACGGCGGAAACCATGTCCCGGAGGCTAGCTCGGGGGTACGACGCGCGTCAGCCGGTTTTCGTCGTACCCCTGACCAAGGGGTCGCCGCGACCACCCCGATCCGGGACGATCACCCCATGAACGCCGACGACCCCGAGGCCCGGCTGCGGTCCAGGCTGCGCGACATCCGCGAGGAGCTGGTACGCGTCGACGCCGCCCTGGACCGGTACGCCACCGCCGGCGAGGCCGAGCGGGAGCCGCTCTGGACGGATCTCAAGCCGGTGGTGGACGCCGAGGCGCGCGGCATCGACCGGCGGCTGGCGAAGGTCGCCGAGCTGGTCGAGGAGCACGTCCACGTCGCCAAGCCGCACTCCGACGCGGTCACCCGGATCGAGAACCTGTGGTCGGACGTGAAGCGGGCCTGGAAGACCGCGCCCGCGTCGATCGCCTCGGTACGCCGTGACATCGACCGCTGCGTGCTGGAGATCGGCTACCTGACGGTGCCGGAGCGGACCAACGACAACCTGGACTCGCTACGGGTCGGCGGCGCGATGAACTTCCACGAGGAGTTCGCCGACGAGATCCCGAGCAAGGACGCCCGTACCCTGATTCTGAAGTGGCTGAACGCCCACCCGCGGACCGTGACCGGGGTGGTGGACGTGCCGAGCGGCACCATCATCCGGGCCTCCCGCAAGCGCGTACGCCGGATGCTCAGCTGGGCGCTGGTGCTGGCGGTGGTGGCGTTGGCGCTGGTCAGCGCCGGTTTCGCGGCGCAGTGGGTGAAGGTGTTCGGCGTCGGTACGGCACCGGCCAACGCCGCCGGCACGGATTACGTGTGGGCGGTGCTGGCGGCGTACGGCGGTGCCGTGCTGCACATCGCGATCGCCGCGCTGAAGCAGCTGCGCACCTCCGGTGGCGACGACCAGCGGTTCACCGCGATCGGCAACTTCACCCTCTGGGTGCACATCAACGAGATGTACCTGATGATGTACGCGCTCGCGATCCCCGCCGTGGCGTACACCGTGATCCTCTCCACCGGCCGGATCGACCACCTCACGATGGCGTTCGTGGGATTCTCGATCGACAGCCTGCTGGACGTGGTGCTGGCCCGGTTCGACAAGTTCTCCGCCGGACGCACCGAGGCGATCGCCGCCGCGGTCAAGTAGGCCGGTTCACGTAGGCGATCACGTAACAGGTCCGTGAGGTGGGTGGCGTACCGTCGCCTGGGCTGGTAAAAAAACTCCAGGCGAACGGAAGGTGTGGGCAACTCTTGACAGTGCTGCTGGCGCCGGCCGACCCATCCTGCGGACCACACGGACCTATTGGGAGGCACTCTCCATGGCATCGACCAGATATCTGGCCAGATCCGCGGTGGCGGTCGTCGGTGCCGCGACGCTGATGGCGACCGCCGCGAGCGCCACCGCCACCACGGACGCGACGAAGAAGGGCGACGGCGTACGCAACGTCGTCTACACCGACTGGACCAGCGACGCCGAGTTCGCCACCGGCGCCGCCGAGGGCACCACCGCGAGCGGCGGTGGGCTCAGCATCGGCTCCACCGTCGGCACGCTCGACTACACCGACCCGTTCGGCGACGGCAGCAGCAGGCAGTACGAGTACGCCCGCTGGACCTCCCCCAGCGTGCCGCTGTCGTTCAACGCCACCGAGGCGATCCCATCGTGGAACGCCGACACCCCCGGCGGCAGCTGGATCCAGGTGAACATGCGCGGCGTCACCGAGGCCGGCAACACCACCAAGTGGTACATCCTGGGCCGCTGGGCCGCCCGCGACAACGAGCTGCACCGTACGTCGGTGTCCGCGCAGGGCGACGACGACGGCTTCGTCGCGATCGACACCTTCGTGGCGCGCGACGGGCACGCCTGGAAGAGCTGGCAGATCGAGCTCACCCTGCTGCGCCCGGTCGGCAGCACCGACACCCCGTCGGTACGCTCCATCGGCGCCATGGCCTCCCAGCTCCCCGACGACAAGAAGCCCGAGCCCAGCACCCCGTCCGGGTTGGTACGCACGCTCGACGTACCGCGGTACTCGCAGGAGCTGCACGTCGGCCACTACCCCGAGTGGGACAACGGCGGCGAAGCCTGGTGCAGCCCCACCTCCACCTCGATGGCGATGGCGTACTGGGACGCGCTGCCCCCGGCATCCGACTACGACTGGGTGGAGCCCGACCCGCACACCGACCCGTGGGTGGACCACGCCGCCCGCCATACCTTCGACTACAACTACGACGGCGCGGGCAACTGGCCGTACAACACCGCGTACGCGGCCACGTACGGGCTGGACGGGTTCGTGACCCGGCTGCGGTCGCTGAACGAGGCCGAGCAGTTCATCGCCGCCGGCATCCCGCTGGTGGTCTCCGCGTCGTGGAAGAAGAACGAGGTGCCGGGCGCGGACTACGGCACCAACGGGCACCTGCTGCTGATCGTCGGGTTCGACGCGGCGGGCAACCCGGTGATGAACGACCCGTTCGCGCACAGCAACCCCGAGGTCCGTAAGACGTTCGGCCGCGCCGAGTTCGAGCGGGTCTGGCTGACCCACAGCGGTGGCGTGACGTACGTGATGCACCCGCCGGACGTACCGCTGCCGGCGGCGCCCGCACAGCCCAACTGGTAATCCCCCTCCGCACCACGAGAAGTCCCCGGCAGCAACGGCGCTGCCGGGGACTTCGCGGTACACACACCGCCCGCACTCCCCGGTCACGCTGAGGTCGGGTTCTCCTGTCTGCCTGGGGGGCGGTACCGGCGGCCGGCTGCGCGGGCGAGGGGTTCGGCGGCTCGGGCGGCGAGGGGTCCGGTGATGGCGAGGATGAGCACGTAGGCGGCGGCGAGGGGTCCGAGTTGGGGTTGGATGCCAGCGGCGACCGCGAGGCCGGCGATGACGATGTTGAATTCGCCGCGGGGAATCAGGGCGGCACCGGCGCGGATCCGCCCGGCGGTTCCGATGCCGGCTCGGCGGGCGGCGTACCAGCCGGTGGCGTACTTGGTGGCGATGCCGGCCGCGGCCAGTGCCAGTGCGATCCCGGCCACCTGGGGGAGTTGGCGGGGGTCGGTGGACAGGCCGAAGAAGACGAAGAACACGGCGCCGAACAGGTCCCGCAGGGGCGTGATGAGGTTGCGGGCGGTGTGGGCGAGCGGGCCGGACAGGGCGATGCCGACGAGGAAGGCACCGACGGCGGCCGACACGTGCGCCGATTCGGCCAGACCGGCCACCAGGAGGGTGAGGCCGAGCAGTTTCAGCAGGAGCACCTCGTCGCTGGGCTCTCTGCTGTGGGGTGCGGTGAGGAACCCTTCGATCTGGCGTCCGAACTTCAGCGACGCGAGAAGTGCCACGGCGACGAAAACGGCGGCCACGGCGAGGGTGAACCCGGCATCGACCAGACCCGCGCCGACGAGCAGGGCGGCCAGTACAGGCAGGTACGCGACCATGACCAGGTCTTCGAAGACCACCAGCGACAGCACGGTGGGGATTTCGCGGTTGCCCAGCCAGCCAAGGTCGGCGGTGACCTTGGCGATGATGCCGGACGAGGAGGCGTAGGTGATACCGCCCAGCGCCGCGGCTGCGGCCGGTCCCCAGCCGAGCAGCAGCGCCGCCGCCACTCCGGGCGTGGCGTTGAGCACCACGTCGAGGACGCCCCCGACGGCTGAGCGGCGCATCGTGGTGACCAGTTCCGCCGCGCTGTACTCCAGGCCGAGGGTGAACAGCAGCAGGATGACCCCGATCGCTGCGCCGGTGGAGATGAACTCTTCGCTGGTGGCCAGCGGCAGGATGCCGCCCTCGCCGAACGCCAGCCCCGCCAGCAGGTACAGCGGGATCGGGGACAGGTTAATCCGTGCCGACAGTGCACCCAACAGCCCCAGCACGAGCAGGATGCCGCCGATCTCGATCAGCGCCAGCACCTGGTCGTGATTCATTGTTCGACTCAACCGCGGGTGAGGATCTCGCCGACCGCCGAGGCTCCCTCTGTGGTGCCGACGACGACCACGACGTCTTCGGCGGCGAACCTGAACTCCGGGCGGGGGCTGGCATGGACTACACCGGAGCGCACGACCGCGACGACCGAGACGCCCGTGCGGGTCCGCGCCTGCGTATCGCCCAGGGTGCGGCCGTCGTAGGGTGAGCCGGCCGCGATCGGTAGCTGCTCGGTCACCAGCCCCTCCACCTGCCGGTTCTGCTCGGCCAGCCGCTCGATCAGCCGGGTGGTGGCCAGGAGCTCCGCCACCCCGTCGGCCTCATCGCGGCTCAACGTCAGCGTCGCCGCCGCGGTGTCCGGATCAACCCGGTCATAGATCACCAACTCCCGCCGCCCGGAGTGGTGTGTCACCACCGCTGCCCGCCGGCCGCGCGCGGTCACGAACTCATACCGCAACCCGATCCCGGGCAACGCGGTGCGTTCCACGTCCATCCGCCGAACTCCTTTACTTCCTCCATGGGCCAGAAACCGGACAGGGATCATCGGGGACCTGTGTCGTAATCAATGGTTCGAGATTGACGACCTGAACGGAACCCATGGC
>JBOGDG010000302.1:0-4903 GCA_050701655.1 Micromonosporaceae bacterium | reverse complement strand
TTCTCGTACAGGGTCTTCACCAGCTGGTAGACCTGCTCCTCGTCCAGGCCGGGCAGGGCGTACAGCGTGGCCCAGTTGGTGACCGTCTGCACCGGCTTGGTCTGGCCGGGGTACGTGTTCGCGGGGATCTCCAGCGTGCTGAAGCTGGGGTCCTCCTTGAGCAGCTTGTCGAGGTTCGGGCCGGTGATGTCCACGATGTGGATCTTCGAACTGGTCGCCACGTCGAGGATCGCCGCGGCCGGCATCGACAGCACCGTGAAGGCGGCGTCGATGACGCCGTCCTGCAGCTTCGAGGCGGCGTCGGCGAAGGTGTCGCTGAACGGCCTGACGTCCTTCGCCGGATCCAGGCCGTAGTGGCTCAACACCTGCTTGGCGGTGACCTCGGTGCCGCTGCCGGGCGGGCCGAGCGCGATCCGCTTGCCCTTCATGTCCTCGACGGTCTTGATGCCGGAGGACTCGGTCGCGACGATCTGCAGCACCTCGGGGTAGATGTTGCCGAGCGCGACGAAGTCGTGCTTCTCACCCTTGAACTCACCGTCCCCGGCGAGCGCCATCATCCCGACGCCGTTCGTCGACATGATCAGCTCGACCTCGCCGCCGTTGAGTAGGCGTACGTTCTCCACCGAGGCGCCGGTCGCCTGGGTGGTGACCCGCAGCCCCTTGATCTCGTTGGTCCACAGCTGTGCGATCCCGCCGCCGAGCGGGAAGTACGTGCCACCGGTCGAGCCGGTCGCCATCGTCATCTGCGAGAGCTTGCCGAGGTCACGCCCGGCGTCCTCGGCCTTGTTCGCGCAGCCCGCAACCAGCAGCGACGCCGCCGTCAACGCGGCCATGAGCGCTGTGGCGCGCCGGGGGAAGGTCCAACCCATCTCTCATCGCCTCCACGGGTGGGGTATCACCCGCGGAGGCTACAGCAGGTTAGTCGGCAAACGCGATCCCGTACGCAAGGTAATGTGCGCGGCGGGTTGGCGTCAGCGGCGCGGCGAGGTGCCGCGGACCGCCCGGGTCCGGGTCGGTGCCACCGCCTCGTCGCCGGAGCGCGTCTCTGAGGATGCCTCTGGTGCGGCGTACACGCCGAACTCGTCGAGCAGCTCCTCCTCGAGCCGCAGCGCATCCCGGGAGTCGGCGCCCAGCTCCACCGCGACCTCGCTCGCCAGCGCCTGCACCAGGCTGACGAACGCGGTCACCGAGCGCAGGATCGCCGGGCCGGTGACCTCGACGTAGAAGACGAGATCCGCGTGCTGGGCGAGCGGCGAGGCCGGGTTGTCGGTGAGCGCGATCGTGGTGACGCCCTTCGAACGCGCGTACCGCAGTGCCTGGACGGTGGTGCGTACGTACCGGTGGATCGAGATCGCGACCAGTGCGTCTCCCTGCTCCAGCCGGCGCAGGCTGTCGGGCACCAGGTCGTCGAGCCCGAGCTGGAGTACGTCACCCCGCACCAGCCCCAGCAGGTACGCCAGCAGGTTGGCCGGCGCCTGGGACTTGCGTATCCCGATCACCCGTACCCGTCCGGCCTGGGCGAGGGTGCGTACCGCCTGTTGCCAGGTGTCGGGGTCGATGCCGGCGAAGGTGTGCGAGATGTTTGCCTGGTCGAAGGCGGCGGCCCGGTGCAGCACGCCGCCCTCCTGAGACTCCAGGTAGCGCAGCGCGTCGAACCGCTCCAGCAGCTGCGCCTTCTCCTGCAGCCGCTGCTGGCACAGCCGCGCCAGGTCGGGGTAGCCCCGCAGGCCGAGGGAGGTGGCGAACCGTACCACCGTCGACTCGTTGGCGCCGACCGAGGACGCGAGCTGGGTGACGGTCTGGAACGCGCACCCCTCGGGGTCGGTGAGGATGCGCTGGGCCATCTTGCGCTGGCGCGGCGTCAACGTCTCCAAGCGCTCGCGGAGCAGCTCCTCGAGCTCCTTGTACGTGGTTGGTGGTGCCAACGACTGCTCCCGATCCGTGGACATCTGCCTGTGAGGGAGCGTACCCGTGCAAATTAAATTGCCTCAGGCGTTGATGGCGCAAGCTTCGTGAGCATAGCCTGGCGCCATGGCCCAGATGTCGGCGACGCTAGCCGCCAACGAGATGATCCGTACCCGGCTCGCCCGGGGCGAGTCGATCCTGCACCTCGCGTTCGGGGAGGCCGGGCTGCCGGTCCACCCCGACCTCGCTGAGGCGCTGAGCGCCGCGGCCGGGCGCAACGGCTACCCGTCGGTGGCGGGCGATCTCGCCGCTCGGGAGGCGGCCGCCGGATACCTCACCCGGCGCGGCGTGACCGCCGACCCGGCGCTGGTACTGCTCGCCCCGGGCAGCAAGGCGCTGCTGTACGCCCTGCTCAGCGTGTTGCCCGGCGACGTGGTGCTGCCGTCCCCCTCGTGGGTCAGCTACGCCGCCCAGTCCGCGCTCGCCGGCAAGCGGGTGGTACGGGTGCCGGCGCCACCCGACGCCGGCGGGGTACCCGACCCCACGCTGCTCGCGCTGACCCTGGAGCGGGAGGTGGCGGCCGGGCGCCGTCCCGGGATCCTGGTGCTGACCATCCCGGACAACCCCACCGGTACGGTCGTCGGCGAGTCGCTGGTACGCCAGGTGTGCGCGCTCGCCGAGCGGCACCAGCTGGTGGTGATCTCCGACGAGATCTACGCCGACCTGACGCACGACGGCGTACATCCCACCAGCCCTGCCGGTATCGCTCCCGACCGGGTCGTCACCACCACCGGGCTGAGCAAGAATCTCGCGCTCGGGGGCTGGCGGATCGGCGCCGCCGCGCTGCCGCCGTCCCGGCTCGGCACCACCTTGCGGGAGTCGCTGCTGCACTTCGGCAGCGAGGTCTGGTCGGCCATGCCCGGCCCGATGCAGGAGGTCGCGGCGTACGCCTTCACCGAGCCCCCGGCGCTGCGGCGCCACGTCGCGCGGTCCCGGGGGTTGCACGGTGCGGTGGCGCGCGCCATGCACCAGGTCTTCACCGGCGCCGGTGCGCGCTGCAGTCCGCCGCAGGGCGGCTTCTACCTGTATCCCGACTTCAGCTCCGCGGTCGCGCTCGATGACGCCGAGGTGCTGGCGCGGCGGCTGCTGGACCGGCACGGCGTCGGCGTACTCGCCGGTCCGGCGTTCGGCGACGACCCGCGCCGGCTCACCTTCCGCGCCGCCACCAGCCTGCTGTACGGCGAGGACAATGCGCAGCGCTGGGCGGCGCTGCGCAGCGAGGACCCGCTAGCGCTGCCCTGGATCGCCGCCGCGCTGGACCGACTCCGCGACGCCCTGGCGGAGTTGCCTCGGCAGGCTCAGCGGGAGGGGTAGCTGCTGCGGGTGCTGGCCAGGCGGTGGGCTGGACCCGCTGTGCGAGCGCGCACCGGGTCGTCGTCCAGGTGCTTGTCGATGAGGGCAGTCTGGCGGCGGCCGCGCGGCACTTGGAGCGGTTCCGGCGCCAGCTCGAGACCGAGCACGGGATCACGCCCACCGTGTTCAGGGTTTTGCCGTTGAATTCGTCGCTGAAGATGAGGGTCTGCCCGGAGCCGCCGGCTGCGGGGCGTACCCCGGCGGATGTGCCCGGGTCGACCATCGCTGAGACGTCCGCCTCGGCGGTCGGAGTGGCGTCCGACTGACCCGCGCTCGCATTGTTGAGGAAAGTGCCGGTGCCGACGGCCGTCACGGCCAGGCCTGCCGCACCGAGCAGTGCGCGCCGGTTCATTCGATACCCCGTCATTGCAGTCCTCCGCTGGCTCGTAGCCCGGCATCGTCGCCCACACGACAGCAGCCGGAGGTAAGGGCGAAGTGAATCAACCGTAAGGAATCGATCAATCCTTCAGGGGCCCTCAGCCGTGCGTGCCGGCGTCCGCCGTCCGCGCTGCCGACTGGCTCGGCCGCCGCTACACCGCCCCGGCCACGCGGGCCGGGCAGACCCCCTGCCAGCAATGTTGGTCATCCGGCCCACGGGTTTCGGGGGGTTTCCGAGGGGAGGCGCGATTATCGGGCCCTACATGATCTAGCCCTGACCAGCGTTTCTGCTGGTCAGGGCCTTGATCTGGTCGGGGTGGCGGGATTTGAACCCACGGCCTCTTCTCGTCGGTCAGGTTGCTAGCTGATCTTTCACTAGCTGTCAAGAAGTGGCGTTGACCTGGGGAAACGCCCTGCTATTGCGGATTCAACTGTCACTGGTTGTCGTTCATTTGCATCGAAAACAGGAAGTAAACAGGAAGTACGAGTCCCAGCGTGGGGACTTCCCAGCCCACTTCATGCTCTGTCGTGCGCCGCAGACCAGAGGACTTTTAATCCGCGGCCGACGCAATTTCGCACCAGTACCGCGCGTTCCTGCGCATTCCTGTTCTGTCCCTGTTGGTGACGTGCAGTTCCGGGCGCCAATGCACACCGCACAGCGCCCGAAGTCGTGGTTAATACCATGGAGTCCCGCCGAGTGCCATCTAAGACGTCTACAGCCGAGCAGTAACGGAGCAGCCAGGCTCCTGTTCGATGTGCTGGACAGACTGGGCGTAGGCGTGGTGCCTGCCATTCCAAAGTCGCATCTGGCAGGATGAATAGTTGGTCATGCCCGTGCGTGCACAGCGTTAGGTGTGATGCCTGTTCGTATTCTTGGCCGCAGATTGCGAGGTTGGCGAGGTCTGCCGAGGTGAGGGGCGGATTTCGCGAGTGCCTGGTTCGGGTTCGCGTTGTGCCAGCAGCACCACCGGTCCATCGACCGTGCGGCGTATGCCATCGGCCTCCTCCCACCCGTCCAGTGATCCGGCCATGCCGCATTCGAGATAGGTCTGCGGGTCGAAGTTGTACCAGTGCGAACTGGTGGCCCGCGCACATCCGGCCGAGGTTGTCCCGGATCTCGTGGAAGTTGAGGTGGCGGTCCCCCACCTGAAGCCTGCCTGGTGGTAGGTCTCGGGTGAACCGCCAAGAACACCACGAGAGATAGGGG
>JBOGDG010000301.1:0-4913 GCA_050701655.1 Micromonosporaceae bacterium | reverse complement strand
CGGCGGCGACGCGCCACGGCGGGCAGGGATGCGTCGTGTCCGTGTGCAACCAGGTCGCGGAGCAGTACGAGCAGCGCCCGTCCGCCGTGGCCTGGTGCCGCGCCAGGGTCTTCTCGGCGTTGCGCAACAGGATCGCGACGACATCCGGTGGAAGCTTCACGACAATGCCTCCAGGACGTACCACGTCAGCAGCCCTACGATCCCGGTCGCGGCCAGGACGATACCGATGGCGATAAGCCAGTCGGCTAGTTCGTAGTCGTCCATCGGTCTGCCCTCACCGTTCGTCCACTCTGGGTGGTCGACCCGACGCCGGTGGCCAGAGCCGGATGCCCGGCGTCGGGGACCTACGTGCCAGTGTTGTCGTGTAGGTCACTCAGTGAAAGAATCATGGCGTGGTTCGCAGGCCACAGCCTGCGACGGACTGGACCCGCACCGTGAGGGAGGGAGTCGCGCATCGTGCGAAAAGGTGTTGGCAAGACGATCCAGGCGAGGCAACTTGGTAGGCACCTGCGGGAGTTGCGCAAGGAGGCCGGTGTGAGCGTCGTTGTGGCGGCTGGAGAGATTGGCGTCTCAGACGCGACGATCTACCGCTTCGAGTCCGGCACGTCGGTGCCGCGCCCGCCCGACGTCATGGTCTTGTGCTCGGCGTACGGCGCGGACGAACGCATAGCCGAGGCGCTGGTGGCGCTGTCTAAGGAAGCGGACGCGCCGGGTTGGTGGCGGTCCTACGACGGCGCGATACCCCGCTGGTTCGACACGTTCGTCTCGCTGGAGAACGCCGCCGAGCACGTCCGGGCGTACGACGACAGTCGGGTACTCGGGTTGCTTCAAACTCGGCGATATGCAGAGGCGATGATCCGCGCTCTGCTGCCTCCGGAGGTTGACCAGGAGGGAGTGTCCAAGAGGGTCGACGTCCGGCTGAGGCGGCAGCACATCATCGAACGACGTAACCCGCCACAGCTAGATGTGATCTTAGGTGAGGCAGTGTTGCTCCGGTCTCCTGGAGTTGCTGTGATGACCGAGCAACTGTCACACCTGGACGCGCTGTCGCGCCGGCCAAACGTGACACTGCGAGTACTGCCGAGAGACGTGCTGCATCGCGGCCTTGAATGTGGGTCGAGCTTCACAATGCTGGACTTCCCCACGGACAGAAGAGGGATAGGCGAGCCTCCGATGGTGTACGCAGACAACCTGACAGGTGCGGCCTACCTGGACAAGCCGGGAGAGGTAGAGGCGTACAGCGGGGTGTGGAAGAGCCTTGTACGGGACGCGCTGTCCCCGGCCGAGTCCCGTACGGTCATCAACAGCTACAGGGAGAGGTACGAGCGGTGAGCGACATCGTGTGGCGCAAGAGCAGCAAGTCTGGCGGAAACGGCCAGTGTGTCGAAGTGGCGACGCTCCCGGATCGAGTGTTGGTCCGCGACTCCAAGGATCCGGACGGATCACGGCTGACGTTCACCTTGGCCGAGTGGCGGGCGTTCGTCGGAGGAGTCGAGGACGGCGAGTTCAACGCCTGACGACTCCAGACACGGGGCCGGACGGGGACATGGCTGGTCGCTTGCCGCCGATGGATGTCCGGCAGCGCCCCGACCACGCTCAAGGCCGAGGTGCACATCAAGCACACCTGGCGGGGCGACCTGGTGATCGACCTGCTCGCGCCGGACGGTACGGCGTACCGGCCGAAGGGCAGCAACATCAACGACAGCGCGGACAACGTGGACACCACGTACACCGTCAACGCGTCGGGCGAGGTCGCCAACGGCACCTGGAGGCTGCGGGTGCAGGACGTCTTCCGCTACGACACCGGCTACATCGACACCTGGACCCTGCACTTCGCCTAGGAGTCGGCTGAGTACGCGGCCCCGGCGTTCCGCGGCGGGGCCGTGTCATGTCCGGATTTAAGGAAGCCTTAACCGTCGTTAGGCTGAATTCCCTTTCTAGCACTGTGGATCTTGAGATTTCAACGTCTACCCCTAGGTAGAAAAGGGGAATACAGTGCTTTCACGCTCAACCGAGCGAAGGCTGTTCCCCGCGTGCCTGGCCACCCCCGGTCGCACAACTGGTGCCGCAACGGCTCCGTGACGGCTCACCCTCGCCACGGAGCGGGGCGACACGTACCTCCTGCCGGTCGGTGTCCGACACACTGGGCGGCCTGTAAAGGCCCGCGTGCCACATCCCACGCGGTGCCCTTACCAGGGGAGGTACACCGGATGAGTACCAACCGCAGCCCAGGCCGCCGGTTACTCGGCGCCCTCGGGTTCACCTCGGCGGCGTTGATCGCCGCCGCCACCGCGATGGCATCGCCGGCCCACGCCGCGGGTGACATCCGCGGCACCGGAGCCGACGGCACCGTCGCGGGCAGCTACATCGTCGTCCTCAAGGACGGCGCCAACACCACCGCTGTCGCGAAGCGGTACCACGGCAAGGTCACGCACACCTACAAGGCCGCCCTCAAGGGGTACGCCGCGAAGATGAGCGAGTCGGACGCGCGGCGCGCCGCCGCCGACCCGGCCGTGGCGTACGTGGAACAGGACCGGATCGTGCGGGCGGTCGGCACCCAGAGCCCCGTACCGTCCTGGGGTCTGGACCGGATCGACCAGCGCGACCTGCCGCTGGACAACAGCTACACGTACCCGAACACGGCATCCAACGTGACGGCGTACATCATCGACACCGGGATCCGCACCTCGCACAGTGACTTCGGTGGCCGCGCGGTCTGGGGTACCAACACCGTCGACTCCAACAACACCGACTGCAACGGTCACGGCACCCACGTGGCCGGCACTGTCGGCGGTACGTCGCACGGCGTCGCCAAGGGCGTACGGCTGGTGGCGGTCAAGGTGCTCAACTGCCAGGGCTCCGGCACCCTCGCCGGCGTCACCTCCGGCATCGACTGGGTCACCTCAAACCACACCACCGGCCTGGCCGTGGCGAACATGAGCCTCGGCGCGTCCGGCAGCAACTCCACAATGGAGAACGCGGTACGCAACTCCATCAACGATGGTGTCGTGTACGCGATCGCATCGGGTAATTCCAACTCGAACGCGTGCAACTTCACGCCTGCGCGTACTCCCGAGGCGATCACGGTCAACTCGACAGACCGCAACGACGCCCGGTCGTCGTTCTCCAACTACGGCACCTGCACGGACATCTTCGCGCCGGGCCGTGACATCACCTCCACGTGGAACACCAGCGACTCCGCGACCAACACCATCAGCGGTACGTCGATGGCCACCCCGCACGTGGCGGGCGGCGCGGCGCTCTACCGCAGCGCCAACCCGAGTGCGTCCCCGGCGCAGGTGCAGCAGGCGCTGAAGGACAACGCCAGCAAGAACAAGGTCACCAACCCCGGCTCCGGCTCGCCGAACAACCTGCTCTTCGTCGGCACCGGCAGTGAGCCCCCGCCGCCGCCCCCGCCGACCGGCTGCTCCGGCACCAACGGCAACAACGTCAGCATCCCCGACGCGGGCTCCGCGGTGTACAGCAACATCGCCATCTCCAACTGCAACCGCAACGCCTCGGCGACCTCCAAGGCCGAGGTGCACATCAAGCACACCTGGCGCGGCGACCTGGTCATCGACCTGGTGGCCCCGGACGGCAGCACGTACCGGCTGAAGAGCAACAACTACTGGGACTCGGCCGACAACGTGGACGCCACGTACACCGTGAATGTCTCCTCTGAAGGCGCGAGCGGCACGTGGCGGCTGAAGGTGCAGGACGTGTACTCGTACGACACCGGCTACATCGACTCCTTCACCCTCACCGTCTGACCCCTCTGACTGACCTGGGGAGCGACACGCGGCCCCGGCACCTGGCGTGCCGGGGCCGCACCACGTCCGCCGCCCGCGCTTCGGGATGATGGGCGCGTGACCGAGCCGAAGATCGAGCTGCACGTACACCTGGAGGGGGCGATCCGGCCCCCTTCACTGCTGCGGATCGCGCGCCGCAACGACATTCCGCTCCCGGTCGACACCGTCGAAGACCTCAACCGGCTGTACGAGTTCCGCGACTTCCGGCACTTCATCGAGGTCTGGGTGATGACCACCAACTGCCTGCGTACCGCAGAGGATTTCCGGCAGGTGGTGGTCGACTACGCGGCGGAGGCGGCATCCCACGGCGCGGTCTACCTGGAGGCGATCTTCTCCCCCGCCGAGCGGATGCTGCGGGGCATCAAAGGCGAAGAACTCTTCACCGGGTACGCCGAAGGCGCCACCGAGGCGTATGAGCGGCACGGGGTGACCGTCCGGTTCACACCCGACCTGTACCGCACCATGCCCGACCTGGAGTTGGCCGAGCAGGTGGCCCGGCTCTGTGTGGCGTACGCCGACCGCGGCGTGGTGGGGCTCGGCGTCGGCGGCATCGAGGCCGGCAACCGGCTGGCGCCGTTCGCCCGGTGCTTCGACGTCGTGCGCGACGCCGGGCTGGGCGTGGTGCCGCACGCCGGCGAGGCGGCGGGTCCGGACTCGATCCGGGAGGCGCTCGACCTCGGCGCGGACCGGCTGCGGCACGGCATCCGGGCGGTGGAGGATCCGGCGCTGCTGGCCGAGCTGGCCGCCCGGGATGTGGTGCTGGACGTGTGTCCGACGTCGAATCTGCGTACCCGGGTGGTGGCGTCGCTGGACGCGCACCCGCTGCCGGCGCTGCGTGCCGCCGGGGTGAGCTGTTCGATCTCCACCGACGACCCGGCGATGTTCGACACCGACCTGGACCGGGAGTACGCGCTCGCGGCCCGGCTCGGCGTCACCGCGCGGGAGGCGTACGCCGCGGGGGTCGCCGGGGCGCTCTGCGATCAGGTGACCCGCGACCGACTTGCCGAGATCGCGGCGAATACCGCCTGGGCTACTTAACGGTCACATCTCGATCTGCTCACAAATCCCGGTACTGGGGCTGCGGCGGAACGGCGGCACCGTCAG
>JBOGDG010000300.1:0-4918 GCA_050701655.1 Micromonosporaceae bacterium | reverse complement strand
GCGCCACGCCGGCCTTCGCCGCGAGCCGCTTGATCGGGTCCGGCCGGAGCCGGGCGAACCAGCGCCCGATCGGCCAGCGGGTCGCCTGCAGACCCCTGTGCCGGTACGTAGCGGCGGCGACCGACGCGACGGCGGAGACCCCGGCGCTGTCGCCCAGCTTGATGGCCAGCGAGTTGACCATCGCCCGGTCCACCGAGTCTTCCGCCACCTCGTGGCTGACCAGGTGCTCGACCGACGCGACGGCGGTGTCGATGTCACCGGCGAGCCGCAGCAGCGTCGCCTCGCGGGCGGCGACCGTGTCGGTGAGCAGGTCCCGCAGCTCACCGACCCCGGCGCCGGTGGCGGCCGAGGTGCCGAGCAGCCGTACGCCGTCCAGCCCGTCCTCGTCCAGCAGCCGGCGTACGTCGGTCAGGCAGCGCTCGGCGTCCTCGCCGGTGAGCCGGTCGATCTGGTTGAGCACCACCACCGTGACCGCCCGGTACGCCTTCAACCCCTTCAGATACCGCTTGTGCACCACCGCGTCGGCGTACTTCTGCGGGTCCAGCACCCAGATCAGCAGGTCGGCGAGACCGGTCAGCCGGTCCACTTCCAGGTGGTGGGTCACCTCGACGGAGTCGAAGTCCGGTAGGTCCAGCAGCACCAGGCCGCGCAGCGCCGCCTCGGCTTCGCCGTCGAGCACCGATTCCCGGGCGATCTGGTGCCGCTTCGGGATGCCCAGCCAGTCGAGCAGCTCGGCTGCACCGGACGGATTCCAGACGCAGGCGTGGGCGGCGCTGGTGGTCGGCCGGCGGAAGCCCACCCGGGACAGCTCCAGCCCGGACAGTGCGTTGAACAGGCTGGACTTGCCGCTGCCGGTGGCCCCGGCGAGCGCCACCACGGTGTGTTCGCGGGAGAGCCGCAGCCGCTCCCCGGCCCGGTCCACCACAGCGCGGGCGGTGGTCAGCCGCTCCACCGGCACCCGCCCCGAGACCGCCTTCAGCAGCCGGCGCAGCCCGTCGACCTGGGCCACCAGGCCGTCGGCGTCCACCGGGCGGGCCGCGTCCCGGTCTCGGGCCAGCACACTCACCGTTTCCGCCTCGTGCTCGTCTTTGGCGTACGCCCCACCGTGCTTGTCGACCCACCCTCGCCGTCGTCGTCCTGCTCGTCCGTGGGGTCCGCCGTCTCGTCGGCTGACTCCGTCGCCTCGTCAGGGTCGCCGGCTGACTCCGGTGACGATCCTGCCGCATCCTCGGCGGCATCGGGGGCCGTCTCGTCCGCGGCCTCATCCTCTACGGCCGTCTCGTCTGCGGCTGGCTCGTCCCCGGCCGTATCCTCCGTGGCTGGCTCGTCCGCGGGCGGCTCTTCTGCTGGCGGCTCGTCGGTGGCGGGGGTCGGGATCGGGATGCTGGCCAGGGCGTCGCGGGTGGGGTGCAGCCCGGCGGCGACCCGAGCCCGCTCCACATCGCCGCTGGCCTCCCGCAGCCGGTCGGCCGCCGCCGGATCCACCCCGGTCTCGTGCAGCAGGTCGGTGTAGCGCTGGCGTTCGTCGTCGAGCAGCACGCGTACCCGGTCGAGCAGGTTCTGTCGGGCTTTGCCGGCGAGCTGGCGTACGGCCTGGTCGCCGAAGATCGCCTCCAGCAGCTTCTGCGACGCGACCGTGGTGCCGCCGGCGACCGCCACCTCGGCGCCGGTCGGGATGAACGCCGTGGAAGCGAACACTCCGATCATCACCAGCAGGCCGGTGGCGTTCACCGTGTACGCCGTCAGCCGCGCCACCGAGCGCTTGTTGCCCGCCTCGGTACGTACCAGCTCCAGCACCCAGTGCTGCCAGTCGCCGACCAGCTTCTCGGCACGTTCTTCCAGGTCAGGGGAGGGACGGTAATACCGCAGCCGGTCGCCGTCCGGGCTCTCCAGCAGCGCCCGGCCGGCGGGATGGGTGGCCCACTGCGCGGCGGTCTGCTCGGCGGCGTCGGCGGCCGAGGCGATGATCAGGGCAGCGGTGCCCGAGCTGATCGCGGCCTGGAACTTGCGCCCCGGCAACGGCCGGCCGGTGACGGCGGCCCGCAGCTGGTCGCGCAGCTTGCCGATCCGGGTCTCCAGGGCGCGGGTCAGGTCGCCGCTGCCGACCAGCTCCTGCCACCTGGCGAGCACCTCACCGCGCAGCAGCGCGCCGTCGCGCAGCCCGTTCTCCACCCGGGACTCGGCTTCGGAGTACGCGTTCTGCGCCGTCTTCCGCAGCCCCCCGGCCGCGTCGCGCTGGGCATCGGCCTGTACGGCGATCGCGTCCACCCGGGGGTGGATCGAGGTGACGGCGCCGGCCAGGGTCTGGCGTACCACCGCTTCGCGTTGTTCTGCGTCGTGGGCCAGAGCGGCGAACCACTCCCGGACCGGGCCGACGACCGCTTCCGGCAGCAGGCCCTGGTTGTCGAGCTGCTGCTCGCCGATGATGAACAGCGGCGCGTTGCCGAAGCCGTTGTCGACCAGCATCTGCTGCAGGTGCGAGGTGACCACCTCGCGGCCGTCGTCGGGCACCCGGTCGAGCACCAGCGCGACGGCGGCGCCGCGCTCCTCGGCGTCGCGCAGCACGTCCCACGGCACGGCGTCGGCGTACCGGGCGGCGGTGGTGAGGAACAGCCAGAGGTCGGCGGCGGCGAGCAGCTGACCGGCGAGCGCCCGGTTGGCGTCGACCACCGAGTCGATGTCCGGCGCGTCCAGGAAGGCCACCCCGGCGGGCAGCTCGGGCGCGGTCACCACCTGTAGCCGGGGGCCGTCCACGACGGCGCTGGCGCGCGGGATGTCCGGCAGCAGGTGCGCCTCGCCGAACCACCGTACGTCGTCCGGGTTGCACACCAGCACCGGCGAGCGGGTGGTCGGGCGCAGCACCCCGGCGGGGCTGACCGGAGCCCGTAACAGACTGTTGACCAATGTGGACTTACCGGCGCCGGTGGAGCCGCCGACCACCACCAGCATCGGGGCGTCGAGCCGCCGCAGCCGGGGCAACAGGTAGTCGTCGAGCTGCCCCACCAGTACGCCGGTCTGCCGCTCCGCCTCGTCGGCCATCGGCAGCGCGAGCCCGAACCGGGTGCCCGCCAGCGCAGCGCGTAACTGGCTGAGCGTCGCCGCCAGCTGCGTCATCGGGGTCTCGGGCGCGGGCGGGGCGACGTGGGCGGCCGCGGTGGTCACAGTGGTCTCAGCGGCGCCACGCTCCCCGGCGTCACCGCCGGTTTCAGCGTCACTGCCGGTTTCAGCGTCACCGGGCTCGGCCCCGGACTCCTCGTCGGCGTGGGCCTCGTCGGGCGCAGGGTGGTCCGGCCGGACAGGCGCGTCGTCAGCCTGCCGGTCGGTGGACTGGGACGGTTGGTCCGCGTCGGAGGACGGTGGGGTTTCGGGCGGCGCCGGTAGTGCGGCGGCGTCGTCAGGATCCGGATTCCCACCATCCGGCCGCGCGACGCCGGTGTCCCCCTGCGTCGTCACTGCTTCAGCCTGCCCGATCCGTGACGCGGCTACAACGCAGACACCCACTCCCGTGGATACCAAGCGGTCACGAAGCAGCCTTTTGCCGGATTTATCCCAATAGCTTGCTCCCCGGCGCTCAATGTCGCAGATAAGGAGCGGCGCCTCGGTAACACAAACACGGATGGGTGTCGTACGGGGGACTACGCGTGACAAGGCGCACGGCTGGCGCGTTGTACCGGGCGAGATACCCCGACAGGGAAGACGGTCATGGACGAGCTCTCTCGCACTCTGCTTCCTGCCGCAGCCGAATCCGGGCTGTCACTGACCACACTCAGCCGCCACACTCCGGTGCTGCGGCGCAACATCGCCGACTCCGACTCGGTGCAGGTCGCCGCTCGGGCGGTACGGGCCGACCGGCCGGGCCACGGCGAGTACGTACTCATGATCACGCAGTCGCGGGTGGTCGTCACCCGGGAGACCCGGTTGCTGCGCCGGATCAAGCCGTTCCTGGACGCGGCCGTACTGTCGCTGGTCAACGTGACCTGGGTGCCGGATCCGCGCGGCTCGGCGGTGGATCTGGCGTTCACGCTCGGCCAGACCCGGCACCGGTTCCTGATCAACGTCCCGGACCGGCACCAGGTGTGGCGCTTCGACGCGGTCTTCGGGCAGACCTTCCTGCAGCCGCTGCAGCTCGCGTTCTGACCGCGCGCTTCCTGAGGGTGCCCGTACCCCCTGCTTACCTAGTCTTTACAGACACCGAGCAGGGTGTACGGCACGCGGGAGGGAGCGGGACGCTGAGCGCTAACACCGGCGTGATCCTGGTGGTCGAAGACGAGCCAGCGATCGCGGACCTGATTCGGCTCTACTTCAGCCGGGCCGGCTTCGGCGTGCACACCGAAGCCACCGGCGACGCGGGGCTGGCGGCGGCGCAGCGGATCAAGCCGTCGGCGATCGTGCTCGACATCGGGCTCCCCGGCGGCGGCATCGACGGCATCGAGCTGTGCCGCCGGCTGCGCGCCGACGACGACTGGACCCCGATCCTGTTCCTCACCGCCCGCGATGACGAGGTGGACCGGGTGCTGGGGCTGGAGCTGGGTGCCGACGACTACGTGACCAAGCCGTTCAGCCCGAGGGAGCTCACCGCCCGGATCAAGGCGGTGGTACGCCGTACCGCCGGGGTCCCCGGCACCGACCCGGTACGCCGGCTCGGCGCCGTGGAGCTCGACGGCACCCGCCGTACGGTCATCGCCGCCGGGCAGCCGGTGTCGCTGACCGCCACCGAGTTCGATCTGCTGGCGCACCTGCTGGCGCGGCCCGGCCGGGTGTTCACCCGCGAGGAGCTGCTGTCGTCGGTGTGGGGCTACTCCGTGGCGGCCGGCACCCGTACGGTCGACGTACATGTCGCCCAGGTACGGGCCAAGCTGGGCGACGCGAGCCCGATCCGTACCGTCCGGGGGGTCGGCTACACCGCAGACGGGTGAGG
>JBOGDG010000299.1:0-4948 GCA_050701655.1 Micromonosporaceae bacterium | reverse complement strand
CCACCGTGAGGGTGTGTTCGTAGACGTCCTTGTGCTGGGCGTGTTCGTCGATCGCCATCCGCATCCCGGGCAGCTCCGGCAGGAACTGCTCGGCCAGCCCGGTGTCGACCAGCAGCCGCAACCCGGCCACCGGATCCGCACCGGTCATCAGCTTGGTCAGCTCGTCGCGGATCCGCTCGGCGGTGATCCGTGCCAGGTCGCCGGCCATCGCGGTGATCGCGG
Organism: Micromonosporaceae bacterium; assembly: GCA_050701655.1. Classification (GTDB taxonomy): domain Bacteria; phylum Actinomycetota; class Actinomycetes; order Mycobacteriales; family Micromonosporaceae; genus WHSM01. The sequence continues at coordinate 4,726 of JBOGDG010000299.1, read as the reverse complement.
CGACCACCTCGGGCGCCACCGCGAAGCCGAGCTGGGCGGCGAACCGGGCCGCTCGCAGCATCCGCAACGGGTCGTCGGCGAAGGAGTCCTCGGGCTTTCCGGGGGTACGCAGTCGCCGCGCCGCCAGATCCTCCAGGCCGTGGAACGGGTCAGAGAACCGGTGCTCGGGTACGGAGACCGCCATCGCGTTCACCGTGAAGTCGCGGCGCAGCAGGTCGTCGGTGAGGTTGGTGCCGTACCGGACGATCGGGTTGCGGCTGACCCGGTCGTACGCCTCCGCCCGGAACGTGGTGATCTCCACTCGCAGCCCGCGCTGGGCGGCGCCGATGGTGCCGAACTCCGCGCCGGTGGTCCAGACCGCCTCCGCCCAGCCCCGCAACAGCTCTTCGGTCTGCTCCGGCCGGGCGCTGGTGGCGAAGTCCAGATCCTCGCCGAGCCGGCCGAGCAGCGCGTCGCGTACCGAGCCGCCGACCAGGTGCAGCGCGTGCCCCGCCTTCGCGAACCGGCGGCCCAGCTCGTCGGCGACCGGGGAGACCTTGAGCAGCTCGGTGACCCCGCGCCGCTGAGCAGCGGTGAGGGCACGGGCGGCGGAGGCGGTGGGATCGGACACGACCGGCCAGCCTAGCCCGCCGCCGCGCCGGCCCGCGCCGGGGTTTCCCGTGTCGTACGACACCCGGTCCGATTTTCGCGCGACTCTGTCGTACCCCTGAGGCAGAGTGTCAGGGGTGAACACCAAAAGCACCCCTGACACGCCCGGCATGGGTTCGTGGCTGCCCGGCTACCTCGCGCTGACCCTGATCTGGGGCGCCAGCTTCCTGTTCATCAAGGTGGGCATCAGCGAGCTGCACCCCACGTATGTCACGCTCGGGCGCGCCGCCACCGGCGCGCTGACCGTGCTCGGCTTCCTGCTCATCACCCGCGGCAAGCTGCCGCGGGACCTGAAGACCTGGGGCCACCTGGCGGTGGTCGGCACCGTCGGGGTGGTCATCCCGTTCACCCTCTTCGGGTACGGCGAGCAGCGGATCTCCTCCGTCCTCGCCGGCATCTGGAACGCCACCACGCCGCTGTGGGTGCTGCCGATCTCGGTGCTCGCGTTCCGTAACGAGCGGTTCAGCTTCCGCAAGGTGGTCGGGCTCGGGCTGGGCTTCGCCGGCGTACTGGTGGTGCTCGGGGTCTGGCAGGGGGTGGGCGGCTCCCATCTCGCGGGCCAGCTGATGATCATGGGCGCCGCACTCTGCTACGGGATCGCGATCCCGTACCTGCGGCGGTTCCTGTCCGACGTACCGGACGGGGGTACGGCGGTGCCGGCGGGGATGCTGTTGATGGCGTCGCTGGAGCTGGCGATCGTGGCGCCGCTGGTGGCCGGCCCGCCACCGGGGTCGGTCTCGTGGCCGGTGATCGGCAGCGTGGTCGCGCTCGGCGCCCTCGGTACGGGGCTCGCGTTCATCCTCAACATGCGGGTGATCCAGATCGCCGGCGCCACCACGTCGGCCTCGGTGACGTACCTGATCCCGATCGTCGCCACCGTGGTCGGGGTGGTCGCGCTCGGGGAGCGGATCAGCTGGTACCAGCCGGTCGGCGCGGCGGTCGTACTGCTCGGGGTGGCGGTGTCGCAGGGGCTGCTGAAGTGGCCGGCGGCGCGACGGCGTACGGCACCCGTACTGGCACCCGAGCCGGTGGTCGCCGCGGACACCGCCTCCTGATCCGACCTGGGCGTTAGGGTCGATGCATGACCCCAGCCGACGATCCCGACGGTGCGCGCGAGCCGCGTGCCGGGCCCCGGATCGCTCGGGGCAGCCGAGGTGGTCGCCGGTCACGCGGCAAAGGCATCGAACGGATGCGGCGGGTCGAGGAGGTCTCGGCGGGCGGGCTCGTGGTGCGCGACCAGGACGGGCAGGTGGTCGGCGTACTGATCGCCAAGCACGACCGCCGGGGACGGCTGGTCTGGTCACTGCCGAAGGGTCACGTCGAGGACGGCGAAACCCTGGAACAGACCGCGGTACGGGAGGTACGCGAAGAGACCGGCGTGGCCGGTGAGGTGGTCGGCCCGCTCGGCCAGGTCGACTACTGGTTCGTGTTCGGTGGGCAGAAGATCCACAAGACGGTGCACCACTTCCTGCTCCGCCGGTTGTCGGGCGAGCTGTCCGATCACGACGTCGAGGTGGTCGAGGTGGCCTGGGTGCCGCTGCCGGAGATCCCCGAGCGGCTCGCGTACCCGGACGAGCGGCGGCTGATGGGACACGTACGCGAGCTGCTGGCGAAGAGCGCATGACCGAGTACCGTGGCCGGCGCCGCGCGCCCGACGACCCCGAGGAGTCCTGGATCGACCAGGGCCCCCTGGCGTACGAGGAGCCGGAGCAACTGGGGGGCGGCGAGCAGCCACCCGGCCAGCAGCCGTACCAGCCGGAGCAGCCCTACCGGCCGGAACAGACGTACCAGCCGGAGCAGGCGTACGAGCCGCCGCGCCGGTACTCCACGGAGGACCACCACTACCGGCGGGACGACTACCCGGCGGATCGCGAGTATCAAGGCGACGAGCCGACCCGGCAGCAGCCGGCAGTCCCCCCGGCGGGCCCGCCGCCTTATCAACCGCAGGCACCCCAGCCGCCGCCCTATCAACCGCCTCCGCCGCCACGGCACCAGCCACCGCCAGGCCAGCCACCGCCAGGCCAGCCACCGCCTGGGCAGCCACCGCCGAGGCGGCCGCCACCGACCGATGCGGACGCGACGATCGTGATGCCGAAGCTGCGCAACGCACCGCAGGCGCCGCCGACACCGGTCCCGCAGCTGCAGCTCAACCCCGCCGACACCACGATGCTGATGTCGGCGGTGCCGTACTTCGCGCCGTCCGCGACGCCCGCGTACACCGGGACGATCTACGTCTCGTACGCCGCCAGCCGCGCCCAGATGGAGGACGAGGCGGCCACCCGCCCGGAGGCGGAGCGGGCAGGCGCCGCCGCCAGCGTGGCGCGCAGCGGCGCGATCATGGCGCTCGGCAGCATCGTCAGCAGGCTCACCGGCTTCTTGCGGGTCGCGGTGCTCGGCGCCGCGATCGGTGTGACGATCGGCAACACGTACAGCACGGCGAACACCGTGCCGAGCATGGTGTACGAGCTGCTGCTCGGCGGCATCCTCACCAGCGTCCTGGTGCCGCTGCTGGTACGTGCCCGCGAGAGCGACCCCGACAAGGGTCAGGCGTTCACCCAGCGGCTGCTCACCCTGGCGGTGCTCACACTGGGCGCGGCGACCATACTCGCCGTGCTCTCCGCGCCCCTGCTGACGTGGGTGCTGGCCGGCGACCGGGGCACCGAAACCGACCGGCAGCTGATGACCACGCTGGCCTACCTGCTGCTGCCCGAGGTGTTCTTCTTCGGCATCGCCGGGATCCTGGCAGCGGTGCTGAACACCCGGGGCCACTTCGCGGCGCCGATGTGGACACCGATCCTGAACAACGTCGTGGTGATCGGCGCCGCGGTGGTGTTCATCGTCGTCTCGCCGCGCGGAGAGCTGTCCTCGGAGGCGATGACCGGCGCCCAGATCGGCGCGCTCGGCATCGGCACCACGCTCGGCATCGCGGTGCAGGCGTTCGGATTGGTTCCGGCGCTGCGCAAGGTCGGTTTCCGGTGGCGCTGGCGCTTCGACTTCGCGAAGCTGCGGCTCGGCGAGCTGGGCCGGATCGCGGGCTGGATGTTGTGCTACGTCGCGGTGAGCCAGATCGCCGTGGTCGTGATCATGAAGCTGGCGTACGCGGCCGGCACCCAACCGGGTGCGGCGGGGCCGTGGATCTACAACAACGCGTTCCTGCTGTTCATGATGGCGCACGGGATCGTCGGGGTCTCGATCATCACCGCGCTGATGCCGCGGATGAGCGCCGCCGCCGCCAACCACAGGTACCGCGAGGTGGCGCGCAACATCTCGCTCGGCACCCGACTCACCTCGGTGGTGCTGGTGCCGGTGATGGCCGCGTACGTGGTGCTCGGCACCTCGATCACGGTGGTGCTGTTCACGTGGGGGCGCTACACCGTCGCGGACGCCAAAGCCGCGGCACTGGTGGTCGCGGTGGCCGGGGTCGGCCTGATCCCGTTCGCGATCAGCCAGCTGCAGACCTTCGCCTTCTACGCGCTGACCGAGACGAAGACCGCCGCCCTGGTGAACATCCCCGTGGTGGCGACGAAGGTGCTGGTCGACGTCGGCGTCTACTACACACTCCCGGCGAAGTACGTCGCCGCCGGGCTGATGTTCGGCAACCTGCTCGGGTACGCCGCCGGGGCGTACCTCTCCGCTCGGCTGCTGCGTGCCCGGCTCGGTCCGATGGGGCAGGGCGAGGTGTTCCGCACGCTGGCCCGGCTGATGGTCGCCGGGGTGGTCGCCGCATTCGCGTGCGCCGCCGTGGTCTGGATCCTCAACCTGGTGCTCGGCGACGGCAAGGGCTCCCACCTGGTACGCCTGATCATCGGCGGCGGCGTACTGGTGCTGGTCTACCTGGGCGCCGCCTGGGCGATGCGGGTACGCGAGATCAGCGACGTCCTGGAGCTGGTCGACCGCAAGCTCGGCGGCCGACTCCCGCTCCCGAAGCGCCGCGGCACCCCGCCCTCCGACTCGGGCCCATCGTCACCATCAACCGGGCCGCTCGCGCAGCCGGGCCCGGCACCACGCGGCCGCCGTCCGCAACCAGGTGGACCAACGCCGTCACCGGACTACCCCGAACCCCGGCGCACCCCGCCTC
>JBOGDG010000298.1:0-4950 GCA_050701655.1 Micromonosporaceae bacterium | reverse complement strand
CAGGTGTACGAAGCCGTACCAGCCGTCGCCGTCGGCGAGCCGCCGCTGCACCTCGTTGTGTCCGCTCAGTGGTTGCAGGATCACGGTGGCCTGGTCCAGGGCCGTACCGTCGACGGTTACCCGGCCGGCGATGTGGCCCTCGGTGGCGTCGGCCTTCCACGGCATCGCCGGGACCGCGGCATCGCCGGCGAACGGCGCGTCCGCGCCGGTGGTGAGTGCGGCGGCGAGCTTGTCCCGCTCGGCGTCGCGTACCGACGAGGGCTTCCCGACCCCGGCCATGCTCGGATTGGCGTACGAGTAGCCGCTCCAACCGGCGACCGTGTTGCCGGCAGCGGTCGGCCGCAACGCGAGGCGGGCCTGTTCGACGCTGTCGGAGATCGCGTTCAGGTAGAGGGCCGGCCCGACCACGGCCTGCCGGTCGCCCTGCCAGTCGGCGAGGACCTCGTTCCACTCGGCGTACATCTGGGCCTGGTCCGGCATCCAGTTGCGCTTGTAGTTCATGGCCACCACCGTGTCCATGATCCCTTCGTCCTGCCAGCCCTTCCAGTCCTGCAGCACCTCGGCGTAGGTACGGGTCTTCTCCCAGCTGCCCATCGTCTGCGGGCCGAACCCGTACGTGATGCCGTCCATCGACAGCCGGGCCTGCGGGTCCTCCGCCCACATCCCGAGGTAGATCTTGCGGACCAGGTTGGTCATCTGGGTACGCCGCCAGTCCGAGAACTGCTGGTCGCTCGGCGCCGGCACGTCGGTACGCCCGGTGGCAGCCCGGAACCGGGCCAGTGAGGTTTCGCTGTAGCCCCAGTCGCTGTGGGTCGTCTGGGAGTTGAAGTCGGGGTAGCGGACGTAGTCGAGGTTGACGCCGTCGACGTCGTACTCCGCCAGGATGCTCTGGATCCCGGCGACGATGTAGTTGGCGGCGGCCGGGTTGGCCGGGTCGATGTAGCGGTTGTTCCCGATCCGTTCCGCCCCGTCGGCCCGTTTGTTGAGCCACCGGTCTGCGCCCTCGGCCGATGGACCGTGCCGGTTGAACACGTGGTCGGGGGACGAGTGCGGGGTGGCCGAGTTCCACATCGTGTTGACGTTGACCCAGGCGTGCACCTCGAGCCCGGCCGCGTGGCCCTGCGCGACGATCTCGGCCAGCGGGTCGTACGGCGCCGGGCTCACCGCCGCGTCGGTACGCGGGTACAGCGCCCGGTTGCAGAAGCAGTCGTACCGGCGGACGGTCTGCACGATCAGCGCGTTCGCGTTGACCTCCTTGGCCTCCCGTACCAGCTTGGTGACCTGTGACCGGGTGTAGATGCCCTCGTTGAACGCGTCCACCCAGTAGCTCCGCCACTGCTCGGGGGTGTCGGCGGTCTCCGCCGCGGCGGGCGCGGCTCCCGCGAGGCTGACGGCGATCAGCGCGGCGACCGCGGTGGCCAGGGTTCGTCGTATCACGGTGCCCTCCGGAGGTTGACCGTCGAGCTGGCCCGATGTGTCCCCAGGCAACGGGCCAGTCGCATGAAGGTGGTGAAAAGAAGCTACAGCGCGCTCAGAGGATCAGGCAAGATACTCCACCAGTACGCGTCTTCGGTCCTGATCTGTCGGGCATCGCACACGTTGGGGCCGTTAGGCTCGGCAGTCATGGTGGGGTTCATTCAGGTGTCGACGGCTACGGAGAGCCGGGCCGCCGCCGAGAAACTGGCGCGCTCGGTCGTTGAGGCTCGGCTCGCGGCGGGAGCGCAGATCATCGGCCCGGTCGTCTCGGCGTACTGGCACCTCGGGGAATTCGGAACGGGTGAGGAGTGGCAGTTGCTGCTCAAGACCCGCGACGACCGGTACGCCGCCCTCGAAGCTCACCTGGTGGAGCACCACCCGTGGAAGAACCCCGAGATCAGCGCAGTGCCGATCGTTTCAGGCTCTGAATCGTATTTGGGGTGGATTCGGCGCAACACCGAGCTAGAACTGGACGCCTGAATCACAGCTCGGTTCGGTCCAGAAGGCCGGCGACCGATGGCAGCGCTCGATCTCCCCGGCAGCCGTGAATCTTTACGCTTCGTACCCGTCCTGCAGATAGCGGTTGCGTCCGGTCTTTAGCGCGTCGAGCGCGACCGAGACTCGCCTCCAGACGTGTGGCCTCAGTCGGCGCCGAGCTTCCTCCTCGACGCACAGCTCGAACGTTGCAAGCTCATCATCGAGGACTCTCAGGTTGGCGACCTGGTCGTCATTCAGTTGGCCACCATCGAAGACGAACGCGAGCAGGTCATCCCACGGCCCGTGAGGTGACACCCAGTCGACGCACAGCAGCTCCCCGATCTGGATGTCCAGACCCAGCTCTTCCAGCACCTCCCGCTGCGCGGCGCGTTGCGGTGGTTCGTTGGCTTCGGCCATGCCGCCCGGCACGTCCCAGTCCGGCTTGTACTTCGGATCAACCAGGAGTAGCCGACCGACCCGATCCCTGATGACGACGTCAGCGCTGACCCGCTTGCGGGGCTGCGTGGCGTTCCCCTCGGCCAGGTGCGCCCGCCACGCCTCGGGGTCGCGTTCGTAGAGCGGAGCGCTTGATGTCACATGCCCTCCTGGTGTCGGGCGTATTGGCCACGCCAGTCCTCTGGGAGCCAGTGGCTGAGCCAAATCCGGCGTCGCAGCACATCGTCAAGGCGGGCCAGGAAGTTCGCCACGGTGACGTCGGCGCCGTGAGGGCCCAGGAGCGGCCTCATTTCTAGGAGCTGTCGGATTACCGGATAAGAGCCGAGCGACTGTGTGGTGTCAAGAACGTCCTCAGCCACAGCGCACGCCTCGTCTGGATGACCTTGACCCACAAGCACCATAGCGAGGATGAGCTGGCCAAGTGCCCGGCTCCGAGCCCGCTCGGCGGGTCGAAGCTCAATGATCCGCTCGGCCTGGCGTTGTGCCTCGCTGAGGTCGCCAAGCTGGTGCATGCACCGCGCTGCCTCGCTCGCGAGTGAGGCCTCGTCAAACCCGCTGATCCATGGCGACCGCTTCTCGGCGGAGACTCCACCAAGGGCTGTCTCAGCTTGGATCAACAGCCGCACGCACTCACGGGAACGCTGAAGCGCAGCGAGCCCGCGTGCCTGCATCGCGAGAAGACGGGCTTCAAGCTCCGGTTGTGACGGACCAGGCTTCAGCGCCGTCCGCCCGGCTTCAGCGAGCCGGACCGCTACTGTCGGCCGGCGGAGGTGTACGGCGAGGTGGCTTCTGCTAGCGAGAACATGTATGCCGAGCTGCCGGTCGCCACCGACCCGGGCAAGCTGGAATGCGCGGTTGAAATGGACCTCGGCGGCGCGATCCTTCCCGGCGTCGTGGGCCATCCAACCAGCCATCTCCGTGAGCGCTGCAGCACCGGTGAAGGGGTGGCGGTGATGGCGGGAGCCGTCCCCGAAGAGTCGAGGCGCTACCTCTGTATGGAGGTACTGCACCACGGTGGGGTAGAGATGCCCGCCTCCCACCTTGCGATCAGCAGCGCGAAAAGCCTGCATTGCCGAGGCATCGGAGCGGGAACATAAATCCTGAACGACGCCTGTGTCGGGTGCGTCTTGGTGCCGGCCGAGGTCTGTGTCGGAATCCGGCGCAGAGGATGGCCACCGCCTTTCTTGGGCAGGAGCCAACCCAAGACGCATTCGGCTCTGGTCGGGCATGGCGCAGCCGTCGGCGATGCGTTCCAGAACGTCGATCGCGGTGATGCTCCGGCGCCCGGCCATGACTTTGCTGACGTACCCCTGTTCCATGCCGACAGCGATGCCGATTCTGGTCTGACTCGCGCCTACACAGCGCTTGAGGAGTCGGAACAGGGCGCCGACATCGCGGGTGTGCAATGCGGTCTGGGTCGACTGCCGTAGCCAGAAATCGTCCGGGATGCGAAGCGGCTCTGGCCCACGGTTAACCACGACCGTTCCCCCACTACGTGTTCGATTCGTCACTCCATTGTGCTGAGCATATGGCGATCTGTGACTGCCGGCGCGGCTCCTCATGTCAGCTGGACATGGGCTGCTCGCCATGGGCACCGCCGTGGCTTCGGATCAGGCTGTCGGCGTCGACAGCTGGGAAGCCGTGGAGGTTGCAGTGGATGATCGGGACCAACGTGATGCGCAGGGGCGCGGCCTACCGTTACGAACTGAAGACTTGATGGCGGTGCCGTACGGGGGAGACCGGGCGGTGGCGCGGTCGATGGTGGCCGTGCACGTACGAAATCCGTGGACAGGGCGGTGCCGTGGATGCCGTGAGGCGTACCCGTGTCGGGACCGGCAGGACGCGGCGGCGGTGCTCGGCGTGCCGTCAGAGACGCGGCGATACTCCGCAATCGTGGTGCTGCTCCTGGTCGCAATGGTGACGGTCGTGGTCGCCGTCGTGGCCGTGGGGCTGGCCCGGTGACGACGGCGGTGGGACGCGCCGCGGTCTCCGATCCGTACCTGCTGCGTGGTCTTCTGATCTGTGTCCGCTGTGGATGGTTGCTGGTGCCGACCTACCAGGATGGTCATCGGGCGTACTCGTGCGGGCCGGCCTGCGCCCAGCCTGATCTGCCGGCCGGGGACGCGGAGGCCGACATGCTGCTGGGCGCGCTGATCCGGGGTGCGGTGACCCGGCATCCGGAGTTGGGACGGACACTGGCCGGTGACCCGGCCGATCCCGAATCGTGGAGCCGGGGACCGGCCGTGTCGGTCGAGGAGATGAGCCGTTGGCGACGGTGCGATGTACGGGACCGCCGGGCGGTGCTGTTGGCGGCGTACACCCGGGTGCTTGTCAATGCGGAAGGGAAGCTCCGCCCGGAGTGGCGGCACCACGCCGATCAGCTCGGGACGCAGGCCTTCAGCCGAGCCGGTCGAGCCTCGTCGCCGTCCAGGGTGTAGGCAGTCGCTGATTAAATGACGGACGTGGAGGTAGCCGCTCACGCTGTCAACGGTTCGCGCCAGAGGGTTGAACGACGGCTGCGCTCCCTCACCGTGATGGAAG
>JBOGDG010000297.1:0-4952 GCA_050701655.1 Micromonosporaceae bacterium | reverse complement strand
GCGTACACCTGCCGCAACGCCTCCTGCGCCTCGGCCCGCATCGGCTCGCCCACCTCGTCCGGGGCGTACCGGGCCCGGCGGTACACGGCGGCGAGCCGGTCCAGCACCGGCGCGCTCACCTGGTGCGCGGCGAGCATCCGGGCCACCAGTTCGCCGGGGGTGTCCGACGCCTGCCGCGGGGTGCCCGCCTCCCCGGCTGCCCGTTCCAGCCGTAGCCAGCAGGTGATCACGGCAGAGCGCGGGTCGGTGCCGGTGACGGACAGCTCCTCGATCCCGGCCTGCACCGCCTCCTTGACCCGCGCGGCACGGCGCCGCTCCTCGTCCCGGTCGCGGCGGGCGCGTACCACCGGACGCATCGATACCCGGTCCCGGATCTCTGCCCACACCATGGACAGGATCACGCCGAGCAGCACCAGCAGCAACAGCCCGGCCAAAAAGAGCCCCAGCGTCAGCCCGCTGGAGCTCCAGGTCGACGGCTCCTCCACCGACGGCTGTTCCCGGGGCGAGACCAGCTCGCTGGGGGGTCGGCCGAGACCGCGCCCCTCCTCCCCGACCGACGGCACCGGGACCCGGGAGACCGACGGGTCGGTGATGCCGGCCAGCACCGCGACCACCGCGAACAGCAACCCGACCGCCAGCAAAAGCCGCCCCCTGGGCGGGCGCGTGGTGGTCGGCATGTCATTCCCCTGTCACAGGCCGGCGGCCTGGCTGGCCCGGCGGAATATCGAGTCCAGCATGTCCGCCGTGAGCTTGCCGGTGAAGGTGTTCTGTTGGCTGACGTGGTAACAACCCAGTAAAAGGGGGCCGGACGGCGGTCGGTACTCCGCTCCGTGCCCGAAATGTGGCCTTGGCCGGGGCGGCGTTACCCCCACCGCGTCCGCCACCGGCCAGTACGCGTTCCACGCGAACGCGCCGAGAGCCACGATCACCTTCAGGTGCGGCCGCAGCAGCTCCAGCTCCCGGCGCAGCCAGCCCGAGCAGGTGTGCCGTTCGGACGGTGTCGGTTTGTTGGCGGGCGGGGCGCAGCGTACCGCCGCGAAGATCCTGGTGTGCAGCAGCTGGAGCCCGTCGTCGACCCCGACGCTGTGCGGCTGGTTGGCCAGCCCGGCGCGGTGCAGCGCGGCGTACAGCACGTCGCCGGAGCGGTCCCCGGTGAACACCCGGCCGGTACGGTTGCCGCCGTGCGCGGCGGGCGCCAGCCCCAGGATCCCGATCGGCGCGTCGACCGGCCCGAACCCGGACACCGGCCGTCCCCAGTACTCCTGGTCGGCGAAGGCGGCCCGCTTCGTCTCGGCCACCTGCTCGCGCCAGGTCACCAGCCGGGGACAGGCCCGGCAGACCGTGGACCGCTCGTCCAACGTGTCCAGGTCAGGGCTGCTCTCGGCAAGTTCGACAACCTCACCGGGGGTACGCGCTACCGCGGTCACCCGCAGATTGTGCCGTACCCCCGGGCCGATCTCGGTGAGCGTGACCGTCAGAGGTGGTCTCGGAAGAGCTCCAGGGTGCGGGCCCAGGCCAGGGCGGAGGCTTCGCTGTCGAAGACCTCGGGGCGGTCGTCGTTGAAGAACGCGTGCGAGGTGCCGGGGTAGTCGTACACCTGGCAGCTGCCGCCGGCCTGCTCGATCGCGGTACGGGCCTGCTGGATCCCCGGCGCCGAAGCCGTGCCGTCCTCCTCCGAGCAGTGGATCGCGGCGTACTTGCCCTGGTAGTCGCCCCACTTCGGAGACATCCGCTCCCACGGGATCGCCGGGTAGAAGCCGACCGCGGCGCCGATCCGCTCGGTCAGCGTCGCCGACCAGAGGGCGAGGCTGCCGCCCATGCAGAACCCGATCACCCCGGCCCGGCCCTCGCAGTCCCCGCGTGCCGACAGGTACGCCGCCGCGCCGGCGATGTCCTTCCCGGCCTGGTCCATCGCGAGCCCCATCAGCAGTCGGTGGGCCTCGTCCGGCTCAGCCGTACTGATCCCGTGGTAGAGGTCCGGCGCGAGCGCGACGAAGCCTTCCGCCGCGATCCGGTCGACCACCGATCTGATGTGCGGCACGAGGCCCCACCACTCCTGGATCACGATCACCGCCGGCCACGGACCGTCCGGCCGGGCCTCACCGGTCTCGGCGGGATCGTGCGGACCCAGGTGGGTCGCCGGCACCGCCAGGTAACCCTCGCTGGTGCCTCCGTCGCTGTCGAAGCTGACCATCTCGCCCATGCCGCTCCTCCCACCTCGCCCAACTTTGCGAGGTAGCCAATCACAGATCAGCGGCCGTGTCGCCAGCCCGCCGAAACCGGCTGCCCGGGATGGGTACGATCACGGTCGACACCTTCCTGGGCCCGTACCCCGGCACCGGAGACCCACACTTCCGAGGAGCGGACGATCCTTGGCTACTAGCGAACGCACCACCGACGGCACCGACAGCGTCGCGGTGATCGGTCTTGGCAGGTTCGGCGGGCAGGTGGCGGCGGCGCTGGAGCGGCTGGGCCACGAGGTGCTCGCCATCGACAGCGACGCCGCCTTGGTGCAGAAGTGGGCGGACCGGCTCACCCACGTGGTGGAGGCGGACGCCACCGACGAGGACGCGCTGCGGCAGCTGGGCGTGGCCGACCTGCCCCGCGCGGTGGTCGGCATCGGCACCGACATCGAGGCGAGCGCGCTGACCGTGATCAGCCTGTCCGGCCTCGGCGTACCGGAGATCTGGGCGAAGGCGATCACCGCCAAGCACGGCCAGATCCTGGAGCGGATCGGCGCCCACCACGTGGTGTATCCCGAGGCGGCGATGGGCGAGCGGGTGGCCCACCTGGTCACCGGCAAGATGATCGACTTCATCGAGTTCGACGACGGGTACGCCATCGTGAAGACCCGCGCCCCCCACGAGGCCGCCGGCCGTACGCTCGGCGAGTCGGCGCTGCGTAGCAAGTACGGGGTCACCGTGGTCGGCGTGAAGCGCCCCGGCCAGGACTTCACCTACGCCCGCCCCGAGACCATGGTGACCCGCGGCGATCTGCTGATCGTCTCCGGCGCCACCAAGGAGGTCGAGCGGTTCGCCGCCGTCACCTGAGCGGCGCCGGACAGTCGCGGCGGCCCGGAAGCCGCCGGGGTCAGGCGAGCGAGTGGGCGATGCCGTCCAGGATGTCGTGTTCGCTGGCGACCACCGAGTCAGCGCCGGACCGCTCCATCACGATCCGCAGGATCAGCGCGCCGGCGCCGATCACGTCTACCCGTCCGGGGTGCATCAGGCCGATCTTCGCCCGCTCGTCGTGGGTCGCTCGCAGCAGCTCACCGGTCACCCTCTCCACCTGGGGGTACGAGATCCGCGCGTGGTGGATCGCCTCGGAGTCGTAGTGCGGCAGCCCGAGCGCGATCCCCGCGACCGTGGTGACCGACCCGGCGAGCCCCACCATCGTGTTCGCCCGCCGCGGCGCCGCCTCCGGCCGCTGCCGTGCCGACGCCGGTGCTGACGGATGCTGTGCCGGCTCCGGCCCCGACCCGGGCTCTGCGGCGACCACCGCCAGCGCGCGGTCCACCGCGGCTTCGATGTCGGCCGACGCCGCCGCGATCTCCGCCGCCGTCGGGGGATCGCTGTGCAGATGCCGCTCGGTCATCCGTACGCAGCCGATGTCCACGCTGATCGCCGCCTCGGCATCGTCGGTGCCGCGTACGAACTCCGTGGAGCCGCCACCGATGTCGACCACCAGGTACGGCGGCCGCGCGTCGGCGGGGGCACCGCGTACCGCACCGGTGAACGACAGGTGCGCCTCTTCCTCGCCGGTCACCACCTCGGGGTCGACCCCGAGCACGTCACGCACCATGGCACGGAAGTCGGCGGCGTTGGACGCGTCGCGGCTGGCGCTGGTGGCGACCATCCGGACCCGTACGGCGCCCTGCTCACCGATCACCGCCGCGTAATCCGCGAGCGCTGCCCGGGTGCGCGTCAGCGCCGCCGCGGACAGCCGGCCGGTACGGTCGACGCCCTCCCCCAGCCGTACGATCTCCATCCGGCGCACCAGGTCGGTCAGCCCGTCGGGGCCCGCGTCGGCGACCAGCAGCCGTACCGAGTTGGTGCCGCAGTCGATCGCCGCCACCCGCGTCATGCGCCGCCCTCACCCAAGGCGCCGCCCTCACCCGAAGCTCCAGGCGGCGCCGCGCCCGGCGGCGCCTCGACGCAGGGGCCGGGCTGCCACCACTCGCCGACCTGCTCGCGAGTCTCGTCGCCGAACGGGTTGACGCCCGGTCCTGCGGCCAGCGCGTGCGCCAGGTGTACGTGCAGGCATTTGACCCGCTCCGGCATCCCACCCGCGGAGACTCCCGCGATCTCGGGCACCTCGGCGATCGCGTCGCGCCGCCGCAGATAGTCCTCGTGCGCCGACCGGTAGCGGGCCGCCAGCTCGGGATCATCAGCGAGCCGGGATGTCATCGAAGCCATCACGCCCGCCGCCTCCAGCCGGCCCACGGCGCTCGCCGCCCGGGGGCAGGTCAGGTAGTACAGGGTGGGAAACGGCGTACCGTCGTCGAGCCGCGGCGCGGTCGCCACCACGTCGGGCAGCCCGCACGGACACTGGTGCGCTACCCCCATGACCCCGCGCGGCGGCCGCCCCAACTGCGCCGCCACCGCCGCCAGATCAGCTTCGTCGGCAGTCACGTGTCACCCCCCGCCGTCGGCGGCGGCGAGGCTGCCCCACATCCGCTCGTGCCAGGCGCCGCCCTTGCCGCGCTTGGCGTCGCCGGCCTTGCCGGGGTCGCTGTCACCGGAGTCGATCACCACGTACGGCACCTCGTCGGGGCGGATGTAGTGCAGCCGGCTGCGCGCCTGCGCCCGTACGTACTCCGGGTCGTCCCACTTCTTCAGCTCGCGTTCCAGCTCCTCGATCCGCTTCTCCTGCGCGTTCTGCGAGGCGGCCAGCCGCTCGATCTCGGCGCGCTGCGCGAGGTACGTCCGGACCGGGTACGCGTACGCCAGCAC
>JBOGDG010000296.1:0-4952 GCA_050701655.1 Micromonosporaceae bacterium | reverse complement strand
GGCCCCCGCGGCCGCGTACCGCTGAGGGGTGTTTCGGGAGGAAACGGGGCGTGAAGTGGATCGTATGGCGCGATCCCCGTTACAAATTCAATGAAATAGTCGGGCGCGTGACGCACAATTCGACCCGTACGATCTCGGGTGCCTGACCCGCCGCGACCGTCACTGCCGGGCACCGGTTACGTTTGACAACCGGCACCCGGCTCCATTAAGAAGCCCGGTGCTATCTGTTAAAGCCCCAAACTGAGCTGGAGAGTCCGTGCCGCCTGCCACCAAGAGCAACCGTCTGGTCATCGTCGAGTCACCGGCGAAGGCCAAGACGATCTCGGGCTACCTTGGCCCGGGGTACGTGGTGGAGGCGAGCCTCGGCCACATCCGCGACCTACCCCGCAACGCCAAGGAGATCCCGTCGAAGCACCGCGGCGAGTCCTGGGCCCGGCTCGGGGTCAACGTCGAGGCCGACTTCGAACCGCTGTACGTGGTCAGCCCCGACCGCAAGGCGCACGTCACCAAACTCAAGGACCTGCTGAAGAACGCCTCCGAAGTCCTGCTCGCCACAGACGAGGACCGCGAGGGCGAGGCGATCGCCTGGCACCTGGTGGAGACCCTCAAGCCCAAGGTGCCGGTACGCCGGATGGTGTTCCACGAGATCACCAAGCCCGCGATCGCCGCCGCTGTGGCGAATTCCCGTGAGATCGACCAGCCCCGCGTCGACGCCCAGGAGGCGCGCCGCATCCTCGACCGGCTGTACGGCTACGAGGTCAGCCCGGTGCTGTGGAAGAAGGTCATGCCGAAGCTGTCGGCGGGCCGGGTGCAGTCGGTGGCGACCCGGATCGTGGTGGAGCGGGAACGCCAGCGGATGAAGTTCCGCTCGGCGGAGTACTGGGACATCCAGGCGCTGCTCGCTGTCGCCGAGGCCAAGGACGGGCCGAGGACCTTCACCGCCAACCTGATCGCGCTCGACGGCGACCGGGTGGCGACCGGCAAGGACTTCGACGCCGCCACCGGCCGGGTGAAGGCCGGCGCGTCGGTGGTGCACCTCGACGAGCAGGGCGCGCGCGGGCTCGCCGCCCGGCTGGACGGGGTGCCGTTCCGGGTCACCCGGGTCGAGGAGAAGCCGTACCGGCGGCGGCCGTACGCGCCGTTCATCACCTCGACGCTGCAGCAGGAGTCGGCGCGCAAGCTGCGGCTGTCGAGCGCGCAGACGATGCGGGTGGCGCAGCGGCTGTACGAGAACGGCTACATCACGTACATGCGTACCGACTCGACCAACCTGTCCGAGACGGCGCTCTCCGCCGCCCGGCAGCAGGTACGCGAGCTGTACGGCGACCGCTTCGTACCCGCCGAGCCGCGCCGCTACCAGCGCAAGGTGAAGGGCGCACAGGAGGCGCACGAGGCGATCCGCCCCGCCGGCGAGACCTTCCGTACCCCCGGCGAGGTGGCCAAGCAGCTCTCCGGCGAGGAGTTCCGGCTCTACGAGCTGATCTGGCGGCGCACCATCGCCTCCCAGATGACCGACGCGGTCGGCAACTCGATCTCGGTACGCATCCAGGCGATCTCCTCCACGTCGGAGGCCTGCGACTTCGCCGCCACCGGCAAGACCATCACCGACCCGGGCTTCCTGAAGGCGTACGTCGAGTCGAGTGACGACGAGACCGCCGAGGCGGAGGACGCCGAGCGCCGGCTGCCGACGCTGACCAAGGACCAGCGGCTGAACGAGGAGCGGCTGGAGGCGATCGGCCACACCACCCAGCCGCCCGCCCGCTACACCGAGGCGTCGCTGGTCAAGGCGCTGGAGGAGCTGGGCATCGGCCGGCCGTCGACGTACGCGTCGATCATGCAGACCATCCAGGACCGGGGGTACGTCTCCAAGCGCGGCCAGGCGCTGGTGCCGTCCTTCCTGGCGTTCGCCGTGGTGGGGCTGCTGGAGCAGTACTTCGCCCGCCTCGTCGACTACGACTTCACCGCCGCGATGGAGAATCAGCTGGACGCGATCGCGACCGGCGACGAGGCGGCGGTGGACTTCCTGCGCGCCTTCTACTTCGGCGGCGACCGCGGTGTCGAGGGCAGCGTCTCCCGGTCCGGTGGGCTGAAGCGGCTGGTCACCGAGAAGCTCGCCGCGATCGACGCCCGCGGCGTCAACTCGATCCCGCTGCACGACTCGCCCGAGGGCCCCGTGGTGGTACGTGTCGGCCGGTACGGCCCGCACCTGCAGCGCGGCGGCGACAACGGCGAGGGCGAGCGCGCGCCGCTGCCCGAGGAGATCGCGCCCGACGAGCTCACCCCCGAGAAGGTCGAAGAGCTGTTCAAGCAGGGCAGTGGCGAACGCAAGCTCGGCGAGCACCCCGAGTCGGGCGAGCCGATCGTGGCCAAGGCCGGCCGCTACGGCCCGTACGTGCAGTCCGGCGACAAGTCCTCCTCGCTGCTGAAGGCGCAGTCGATCGAGACGCTCACCCTGGAGGAAGCGCTGCGGCTGCTCACCCTGCCCCGGGTGGTCGGCGCAGACCCCGAGGGCGTCGAGATCCTGGCCCGGCCGGGTCGGTACGGCCCGTACCTCACCAAGGGCGAGGACACCCGCTCGCTGACCCACGAAGAGCAGCTGTTCACCGTCACCCTGGACGAGGCGCTGGCATTGTTCGCGCAGCCCAAGACCCGGGGCCGGCGGGCCGCCGCCGCCGCGCCGCTGCGGGAGCTGGGCGACGACCCGGAGACGGGGAAGCCCGTCGTGATCAAGGAAGGCCGGTTCGGCCCGTACGCCACCGACGGCGAGACCAACGCGTCGCTGCGCCGCGGCGACGAGGTGGAGGAGATCACCATCGAGCGCGCCTCCGAACTGCTCGCCGAGCGCCGCGCCAAGGGCCCAGCCACCCCCCGCAAGCGCGCCGCCAAGAAGGCCCCCGCGAAGAAGGCCACCAAGAAGGCCGCCCCCCGCAAGGCCGCCAAGAAGTAGCCGCCCACAGCCGATGTGTTCGCAGGTGAGAACGTGGTCAGTTGCTGGTGGCGGGGTACAGCTCGACCGCTGCGGAGTGCCCGCGGCTGCGTGAGAGTCGGCCGTCTGTGGTGACCAGCGGAGAATCGAGCGCCTCGGCCAGGGCGAGATAGCAGGCGTCGTAGCAGGTTGCGGCGTCGCGAAGCGCCCAGACTCGATCCGCGATTCCGCTGATCGGATAGCGGACGAGTGCCAGGTTTGCGAAGTCGAGTCTGGCATCGCTGGCCCGATCCGCGGTCAGCTTGCCGCCGCGCACCAGTCCGCGCAGACCGGACAGCACCTCGACGTCGATCAGATGTGGCGCATGCAGGCTGCCGGCACTCGCCATCCGCTGTGCCAACCGGGGATCGGGATCGCTACCCGCCAGCACCTCCAGCACCGCCGAGGTGTCGATGACGATCACGCGGTCTCGTCCCGGTCTCGCCCCACCCTGACGGCTGCGACGATGTCGGTCCCGCGTGCGCCACCGGACCGTTCCGCGGCGCGCCTGAGCACGTCCGCGACGGACGGCCGCGAGGCGAGCTCGTTGATTTCGCGCAGCAGATACTCCGACAGGGACATGCCTGCCGCCGCCGCTCGCGACCGGAGCTCGGTGTGCGTACGGTCAGGCACGTCTCGGATCTGGATGGTCTTGCTCATGGTTCCGAGGGTACATGCAAATTGCATATCTGACACCCATGTTGCATGCAGGCGCAGCTAAGGGCCGAGGACGCGGTCGAGGTAGTCGTTGCGGAAGACGCGGTCGGGGTCGACGCGGTCGCGTACCGCCAGGAAGTCCTGGAATTTGGGGTAGCGGTCCGCGACGTCGGCGGCGGTCAGCCGGTGCAGCTTGCCCCAGTGCGGGCGGCCGTCCAGATCCTTGAGTACGGCTTCGCACTCGCGGAACAGCGACTGGTACTCCATGCCGACGAACTGGTGCACCGCGAAGTACGCCGCATCCCGCCCGTACGCGGGGGAGAGCCAGATGTCGTCGGCGGCGGCGAAGCGTACCTCCACCGGGAAGTTGGTCTTCACACTCGAACGCTCGATCACCTTGCGCAGCCCGGCGAGCGCGTCGCGGGTGGCGGCGCGGGGCACGTTGTACTCCATCTCGTAGAACCGCACGTGGCGCGGCGTGCACAGCACCCGGTACGACAGGTCGGAGTACACCCGGGGCGACATCGAGCCGGCGACCACCCGGTTCAGCCGCGGGATCGCGGCCGGCGCGCGGCGGCCCAGCCGCGCCAACGTACCGAAGGCGGCATTTTCCATCATGGAGCGTTCCCACCACGACTTCAGCGGCGACATCGGCTGCGTCGCCTCGTCCGGATCCATCCGGTTCAGCCGCTTGACCAGCGCTTTCTCGGTGTACGGCATCCAGAAGAACTCGAAGTGGTCGTTGGCGGCGACCTGCTCGTCCAGCTCGTTGAGGATGGTCTGCAACGACATCGGGCGCTCGTCGGCGTGCAGCGGGAACGCCTCCTCGCAGCGCAGCGTCACCTCGCTGAGCAGCCCCACCGCGCCCAGCCCGACCCGGGCGGCGTGGAACACGTCGGGCTGCTCGGTGCCCGAACACCGCAGCACCTCACCGGTGCCGGTGATCAGCTCCAGCTCCTCGACGAACCCGGCGAGCCCGGTGATCCGGCCGCCGGTGCCGTGGGTGCCGGTGGAGATCGCGCCGGCGATGCTCTGCCGGTCGATGTCGCCCAGGTTGGCCATCGCCAGCCCGTGCTCGGCGAGCAGCGGGTTGAGCCGGTGCAGCGGCATCCCGGCCCGCACCCGCGCCAGCCGGCCGGCGCGGTCGATCTCGACCGGCTCCTGGTACGCGTCGAGCACCACGCGTACCCCGTCGGTGGCGGCGATCGAGGTGAATGAGTGGCCGGCGCCGACCGCCTTGATCGGCAGCCGGTCGGCGGCGGCGTCGCGTACCGCGGCGATCAGCTCGTCCCGGCTCGCGGGGCGGGCCACCCGGCGGGCCGTGGTGCGC
>JBOGDG010000295.1:0-4961 GCA_050701655.1 Micromonosporaceae bacterium | reverse complement strand
CCCTTGAGGTAGCCGGACTCGACCGCGGCGATCACGCCGCCCATCTCGAGCACCCGCTCGATCTCGGCCTCAGCGCCGTCCACGATCTCCTGCGTCTTGGCCGAAACCACGTGGCTGCCGTCGAACAGGTCGGCGTACTCCAGCAGGTCGGTCTCGTACGCCAGCACCTGCTGCATCCGCAGCGACCACTGCTGGTCCCACGGGCGGGGCAGCCCGAGCGCCTCGTTCCACGCCGGCAGCTGTACGGCGCGCGCCCGCGCATTACGGGACAGCGTCACGCCGAGCATCTCCAGCACGATGCGCTGCACGTTGTTCTCCGGCTGCGCCTCGGTCAGCCCCAGCGAGTTGACCTGGACCCCGTACCGCAGCCGGCGCTGCTTCGGGTCGGCAACGCCGTAACGGTCGCGGGTAATGCGATCCCACAACGCCGCGAAGGCGCGCATCTTGCACATCTCTTCGACGAACCGCACACCCGCGTTGACGAAGAACGAGATCCGCGCCACGACCTCGCCGAGCCGCTCGGAAGGCACCTGGCCGGAGTCGCGTACCGAGTCGAGGATCGCGATCGCGGTGGAGAGCGCGTACGCCACCTCCTGCACCGGCGTGGCGCCGGCCTCCTGCAGGTGGTACGAGCAGACGTTTACCGGATTCCACTTCGGCACATTGGACACCGTCCACGCGATGGTGTCGGTGGTCAGCCGCAGCGACGGGCCGGGCGGGAAGATGTACGTACCCCGGGAGAGGTACTCCTTGACGATGTCGTTCTGGGTGGTGCCGGTGAGCTTCGACCAGACCGCCTCGCCCTCGCCGGAGTGCTCGGCGGCCACGGTGACGTAGAGCGCCAGCAGCCACATCGCCGGCGCGTTGATCGTCATCGAGGTGTTCATCTGCTCCAGCGGAATGCCGTCGAACAGCGCCCGCATGTCGCCCAGGTGCGCCACCGGCACCCCGACCCGGCCCACCTCGCCACGGGCGAGCACCGCGTCCGGGTCGTACCCGGTCTGGGTGGGCAGGTCGAACGCCACCGACAGCCCGGTCTGCCCCTTGCCGAGGTTGCGCCGGAACAGCGCGTTCGACTCCTTCGGCGAGGAGTGACCGGCGTACGTACGCATCACCCACGGCCGGTCACGGGCCTCGAGCTCCGCGGACACGGGCTGGTTCGAGGACTTCGGGGACGCCACGGCACACCTCCGGCTGGGTACGCCCCGAGTTTACTGGCGGGTAACGGACCGTGCCGTGACCCGATTCACCCCACCAAGTCGCTAGGCCGCGGAGGCTGGCTCCGGTGCCGAGATCCGCGGCGCTCGCGCGGGCCTGCCGGCCCGCTCCGATCTTCCAGTCGAGGCGGCACCACCCACTCTCGCGGCGGCCGCCGCCGCGGCACCACCCACCCTCACGGCGGCACCCGCCGTCGCGGCGCCCGGCCTCGGGGGGCCCTCGGTCAGCTCGGGCTCGGTGGGGAGCACCCGCTCCAGCCGGGTGGCGCGCAGTAACCGGCGCAGCCGTGGCGGCGTGCCCCGCAGCAGCACCTGGCGGCCGGCCTGTTCGGCACGGCGCTGGGTACCGACCAGCACCCCGAGCCCGGTCGCGTCGACCAGCTGCAGGTCGGACATATCGACCACGAGCCGGCCCGAGCCGGCGTCCACCGCGGCGTGCAGCTTGTCGCGTACCGCGCTCACGGTGTGTACGTCCAGCCGGCCCACGAGCACCACCAGCTGTCCCGCGATCGGCACCAGGACTTCGTACGCTTCCCTCACGATCTTCTCCCCCGGACAGTCCTCCCACGACGCCGTCGCCCCAACCGCGATGCCGCAGGTCTTGCCATAGAAGACGCTAAATCCCGCTCCCGGATTGCACACCAGGGACTTCGCCCTGAAATCTCTCAGGGTTTCGACCCCGAGTCATCCTCCTGGACGGTGAATCGAGGTACTCCGCTCGGCGTACTCCAGGCGGATCCTGTTACGGAAGGTGACCACAGACGGCCGCAAAGTGGCGGATTGCCCGCCGGCGACGAATGTTCACCGAGCGCGCCGGTCGCCGTCACCCGGGTGCTGGCTGTACGCCGCGAACGACGCGTACCCATCCAGGTAGAGGCTCGCGGAGTCCGTTGTCACGTGGAGGCAACCAGATGCATCAACCGTCGTCCGATCCCTGGATATCCGGCGACAGACCGCTGCGCATCGCGCACTTCACCGACACGTACCTGCCCCGTCGGGACGGTGTGATCACCTCGCTGCGTACCCTCACCACCGCGCTGCGCGGTGCGGGCCACGACACGCTCACGGTGGTGCCGCGTCACCCGGACCAACCCGAAGAGTCGGGGGTACGCCGGCTGCGGTCGCTGCCGTGCGGGGTGGCCGACCTGCGGCTGGCGTCCTGGCCGCGTACCCGGCACCTCGTGGAGCTGGCCGACTGGGCGCCGGATCTGGTGCACGTACACACCCCGGGGCCGGCCGGGCTGCTCGGGGTGTTCGCGGCGCGCCGGCTCGGACTGCCGCTGGTGCACACGTACCACACGGATCTGCACGCGTACGTCGACGCGTACCGGGTGCCGGTCACCGCGCTGCGGATGGGGGTCCGGATGTACGCGCGCCGGCTCGGCATCGACCGGCCGCGGGTCCAGCGGGTACGGCCGCGTACCGCCCGGCGGCGTGCGGCGATGGACGCCGGCAACCTGCTGCTGATCGGCGGCGCCGACGCGGTGGTGGTCCCCACCCCGGCGGTGCTCTCCCGCGCCAACCTGCCGGTGCCGGGCGACCTGATCTCGCGGGTGCCCACCGGGGTCGCCGCCCGCGAGGTGAGCGACGCCGACGTGGCGGCGTTCCGGCGGCGCTACGGCCTGTCGCCGCGGCCGCCGACGGTGCTGTTCGTCGGCCGGGTCAACCGGGAGAAGGGCGTGGAGCTGCTGATCTCGGCGTTCGGTCGACTGCTCACCTCACGCCCCGGCGCCCGGCTGGTCCTGATCGGCGCGGTGTACGAGCCCCGCTGGCTGTCCGGCCTGCTGGACTCCGCGGGGGTCGCCGAGCGCACCATCGTCACCGGGCAGCAGGACCCCGACGTGGTGGCCGCGGCGTACCGGGCCGCCGACGTGTTCGCGTTCCCGTCGCGTACCGACACCCAGGGGCTGGTGCTGCAGGAGGCGGCACTGGCCGGGCTGCCGATCGTGATGGTGGACCCGACGCTGCACTCCGGCGGTCCGCTCGCCGGCGCCGCGACCCTCTCCGAGCCGTGGGCGGAGCCGTTCGCCGGGCATCTGGAGCGGCTGCTCGCCGACCCTGACACCACCCGCGCGCTCGCCGCCACCGCCCACGCGCACGCGTCCCGGCACACCCCCCAGCGGTACGCCGAGGCGATGCTCGCGGTGTACGCCGAAGCCTCCGCCCGCCGCGCCGCCGTCTCCCTCCAACCGCAACTGGCCGCCTAGGGCCTGTCTCGAGCGAGGAGCGCCATGCACACCGACGCCAAGCCCGCCACGACGGAGCTGCTGAGGAAGCGGTTCACCGTCACCGGACCCACCAGCTACTCGCTGACGCTGGCCAGCGAGCCGGACGAGATCAGCGCCGCGCAGCGCCTGCGGTACGCCGTGTTCGCCGGGGAGATGGGCGCCCAGCTCGACTCCACCCGGTACGGCATGGACGTGGATCCGCTGGACGAGTACTGCGACCACATCCTGGTACGCGACGACACCACCGGAGAGCCGGTCGGCACGTACCGGATGCTGCCCCCGGAGCGCGCCGCGGCCGCCGGGCGCCGGTACTCCGACGGCGAGTTCGACCTGTCCGCCTTGGCCCCGCTGCGGGACTCGCTGGTCGAGGTCGGGCGGTCCTGCGTACACCCGGATCACCGGGGCGGCGCCGTGATCGGGCTGATGTGGGCCGGGATCTGCCGGTACATGCTGCTCACCGGCCACCGCTGGCTCGCCGGCTGCGCCTCGATCCCGCTGGCCGACGGCGGCGCCACCGCGGCCGCCGTGTGGGACCGGGTGTCGGCGAAGCATCTGGCGCCGCCGGAGTACCGGGTCACCCCGCACCACCGCTGGGACGACACCGGGGTCGCGCGGCCGGCCCGGATGATGATGCCGCCGCTGCTGCGCGGCTACCTGCGGCTGGGCGCCTGGATCTGCGGCGAGCCCGCACTCGACGCCGCCTGGAACGTCGCCGACCTGTTCGTGCTGCTGGCGATGGACCGGGTGGACCCCCGCTACGTACGCCACTTCCTGGGAAGCGACGCGATGTGAACCTCCCCGGGTCGAGCCTGGAGCGCGACGACCCGGCCGAGTCGAGCCTGGGGCGGGGTGGCCTGGTTGGGACGGGGCTGCCCGGTGTGGGGAGCCTGACCGGGGCGTGGATGGCGTACTCGCCGTGCGACACGGAGTGCCTGCCCGGGGCGGACGACGTACCGCGTGCGTCGCCGCTGCTCCGGCTGGCCCGGTACGCCGGTCTGCTCGGTCTGCTGCTCGCTGGGCTCGCGATGGTCCCGGTGATGCCGCTGGCAGGCCGCGCCGGACGCGCGCTCGCCACCCGGCTCTGGTGCCGCGCCCTGCTCGCCACCCTCGGCGTACGCCTGTCCGTCACCGACGCGGGTGTGTGGGGCGGCGGTGGGATGGTGGTGGCGAATCATGTGTCGTGGCTGGACGTACCGGCGCTGGCGGCGATCGCGCCGTACCGCATCCTGGCGAAGCGGGACATCGCGTCCTGGCCGGTGATCGGCACGCTCGCCACGATCGCGGGCACCCTCTACATCGACCGGGAGCGGCTGCGTACGCTGCCCCGTACCGTCGCCGAGCTGCGGGACGTGCTGCACGGCGGGCGCAGTGTGCTGGTGTTCCCGTCCGGCACCACGTTCTGCGGTCGCAAGCCCGAGCGGTTCCGCCCGGCGACCTTCCAGGCGGCGATCGACGCCGAAGCACCCGTACGCCCGGTGGCGATCCGCTACCGGCTGGCCGACGGGCGTACCAGCAC
>JBOGDG010000294.1:0-4986 GCA_050701655.1 Micromonosporaceae bacterium | reverse complement strand
CTCCAACGCCGTACGCAGCTCAAACATCGCCCGTACGTCGTCCGCCCCCGCCGCCGGCACCACGGCGCCCCGGTTCGGACTCAGCTCCAGCAAGCCTTCGCTGGCCAGGTGCCGGATCGCCTCGCGCAGCGGCCCCCGGCTGATCCCGAGCTGCTGGGCGACGGCCACCTCGTTGACCCGGGATCCGGGCGGCAGCTCACCGGTGAGCACCAGCTCGCGCAGCGCGTCCACGGTCTGGCTGGCCAGACTGAGCCGCTTCGGCAGTGCCGGTGTGGGAATCGTCATGGCGCCGCGTACTCCAGATGTATTGGTTTGAATCCTCACCTAATGTTAACTGTTGACAGTTGGCAACGGGGCACCGTACACGCAGAGGAGCTGGCGATGACCGGGCACGAGTTGGTCGCCGAGGTGTGGCGCAGCGGCTTCCTGGAGTCGGTGCACTTCGGATCGGTGGTCGCGCTGGACGCCGCCGGCGAGGTCGCGCTGCGCGTGGGCGAGCCGGACGCGCCGATGTTCCCGCGGTCGTCGAACAAGCCGATGCAGGCGCTCGCGATGGTGCGGCACGGGCTCGACCTCGACGGTGAGCTGCTCGCACTCGCCAGCGCCAGCCACAGCGGCGAGGAGTTCCACGCCGACGGCGTACGCCGGATCCTGGCGCGCGCGGGGCTGGACCCGTCGGCGTTGCAGTGCCCACCCGACCTGCCCCTCGACGAAGCCGCGTCCCGGGCACTTCTGACGGCCGGCGGCGGCGAGACCCGGGTGCACATGAACTGCTCCGGCAAGCACGCCGCGATGCTGCTGACCTGCGTGATCAACGGCTGGCCGGTGAGCAGCTACCGCGACCCCGCCCACCCGCTGCAACGCGCCATCCACGACACCGTCGCCGAGCTGGCCGGCGCGCCCGTCGCCGCCACCGGCGTGGACGGCTGTGGCGCCCCGCTGTACGCGATCCCGCTGGTCGGCTTGGCGCGCGCCTTCTCGACGCTGGCCAGCGCGCCGCCAGGGACCCTGGAGCGGCGGGTCGCCGGCGCGATCCGCGCGTACCCGGAGTGGGTCGGCGGCACGGGTCCCGAGCGGAAGGACACCGTGCTGATGCGCCGGGTGCCGGGGCTGCTCGCCAAGGATGGCGCCGAGGCGGTCAGCGCGATCGGCCTCTCCGACGGCCGCGCGGTCGCGGTCAAGATCGCCGACGGGGGAGTACGCGCCCGCAGCGTCGCCGCGGTCGCCGCGCTGTCCCGGCTCGGCGTGGTGGGGCTGGACGACCTGGCGACCGTACCGGTGCTGGGCCACGGCGAGCGGGTCGGAGACGTACGCCCGGCTCTGGATCCGGTGCCGGCCTGACCTGGAGCGCTCGACGGTGGCGTGGTGTCGTGCTGTGCTGGACGGTATGCAGAGCAGACTGACGCAGGTGTGGCTGCTGTTGCTGGCGGTCGGTGGCGCGGTGCCCGGCGGCTGGGCGGTGGCGTTGCCGCGCAACTTCTACGACGAGTTTCCCGGCTTCGGCCGGCACTGGGTGTCGGCGGACGGCCCGTACAACGAGCATCTGGTACGCGACGTCGGCGGCTTCTTCCTCGCGCTCGCCGTGATCACCGTGTTCGCGCTGTGGCTGGGCAGCATCGCCGCCGCACGGCTCGCCGCACTCGGTTGGCTGGTGTACGGCGTACCGCACGCGCTCTACCACGCCACCCACCTCGGGGTGTACGCCCCGCTGGACCAGGTGTTGGCGATGGCGCTCCTCGTGCTCGGCGTCGTGCTCCCGATCCTGGTCCTGGTCTGGCCCGGCCGCCGCGCCGTGGCCGAGTCGACCTAGCGCGGCGCCGGCTCCCGCAGCGCCGGCTCCCGCAGCGCCGGCTCCCGCAGCGCCGGCTCTGGTATCCCACTTGGTGGGGCAAAAGGTCGTTCCCAAGCGGACAAATGCCGCGCCCGCACGACACTCTGCCCCACCAAGTGGAGCTACTCGGGGGGATCACCGGGGCAGAACGGTCCTGTCACGGGTGGGCCACGCCGTCTGGAAACCGATTACGGGTGGTCCCTAGCTTCGGTGGTACGTGATCGAACCATCCGATGAGGAGAACCCGATGCGACGTACCGGACTAATGGCGGTCACCACCGCCGCCCTGATCGCACTCACCGGCGGCCCGGCTTTCGCCAGCTCGCCCGAGCCATGGGAACCCGCCCCGAGCAGCCCGGTCACCGCGCCGGCCGGCACCCGCTGCGACTTCGCGGTGCGCCTGGAGCCGATCATCGACGACGTACAACGGCGGGTGCTCGAACGCCACCCCGACGGCTCCGTGAAGCGCGAAGAGTACAAGGGCCCGCTGGTCGACCGCGTCACCAACCTCGACACCGGCGACAGCATCGAGGTCAACATCAGCGGGCACGCCTTCGTCGACTACCACTCCGACGGCAGCTTCACCTGGACCTGGGACGGCCCGGTCCTGATGGGCTTCGGCGCCGGCCAGAGCAACCACGCCCCCGGCCTGTACGTCCTCACCGGCGAGTACGAAGTCCACTTCGCCGACGGCAACCGCACGGTACGCCGTGCCGACGGCACCGAGCAGGACCTCTGCGCGGCGCTGAGCTGACCTACCTCGGGGTCTCACGCGATCGCCAGCGGCCCGCTGTACGCCGGCCGCTGGCGATCGGCCCTCAGTCAGTCACAAACCCCACTCTTCCGGAAACGCTCGATCCAGTCGTTGTTTTCGGCGTTGAACGTATGGGCTTTGATTGTCCAGCAATTGTTCTCAGGCCAGTTGAAGTTGCACTTCACCCAGGTGCCAGTGCCGTATCGGTTCCGACAGAGTCTCTGGACCATGTCCCATGGATAGGTGTTCTCGGGACCGTGCACCTCACCGACGGCGGAGCGGCCATCGGAATACTTGTCCTTGACGTACACATAGTCGCCTACGAACTTAATGCACATCTTCACGTGTGTGTCCCACCAGCACCAATCCGCGCCGCCCGGGTCATATCCGGGTGGTGGGTATATCCGTTCGCCATTCTGACAGTGGACGTCGTTGGACGAACAAACACTTGAGAATTGGGGCTCGGTAGCGATCGTGGCGTCATCGCCAGGCCCGAGCGAAGACACCGACGCCATGGCGCTCGCCGGTGCGAGTGCGGACAACATGCCAGAAATCAAGATCGCGCTCAGCGCGGCTACACCCGCGCGACGGAACCACTTCTTCACCGTAACCTCCTAGTTCACGCGATGTCGTCCGTCAGTTATCGAAGTAAGCGCGGAAACGTGTGATCCAGTCGTCGTTCTCTTTGTTGAAGGTGTAGGCGACGAGATCGTAGTAGTTGTTCTCCGGCCAGTCGAAATTGCACCGCGCCCAGGTGCCAGTGCCGTAGGGATTGCGGCAGTACAGGCTTCGGGGCTCCCAGGTGGATACCGGTCCATACACCTCAGCCACTGCGGAGCGACCGTCAGAGACCTTGTCCTTGACGTAGACGTAGTCGCCTTCCCACTTGATGCAGATCCTCACGTGGCTGTCGTACCAGCACCAATCCGCGCCGGCGGGGTCGTATCCGGGGGTCGGGTATATCCTGAGGCCGTTCTTGCAGTACGTGCGGCCGTACACGCATCGCCCGGAAAAGTAATCCTCACTTGATACAGAAGGATTGTCTTCGCGTGCTTCGGTGCCGGCTCCGTACGCGGCGATCGGTGTGGCGGACAGCAGGGACAATGTAATAGACGTCAGAGCAGCGCCCAGTACAAAGCGCATAGTGCGGCTTATCCTCGAATTCATTTCGGAAACTCCTCGTGTCAGGAATCGTCGCGGTTTCCTTGGACAGAAATCTGGACTACCCCGAAACGCACCTGCCCGGCGGTGTCACCGACGCACGGGTTGAGGTGCCGCTATAGCGATCGGCGGCGGGGCTCATCTCGACGCTCAGCCATCGGCCCTCCTCCCGCGCGATTAGGCGCATGAATTCGCGATTGGACCTAATCCCCCGAAATGTCGGTGCGTGGCGTGTTCGCTCGTGGTGCCCGTAGACGATTGCCATGCCGGTCGCGGCGACAGCGAGCGGTAAGCCGCTGGCGGAGTTGTCCGGCGTGGTCGGTGGTGGCCTTACCTTGGCGGACCCGTACGGTCCTCACCAGGTCGAACACCGGAAGTTGACCTGCAACTACGCCCCTGCCCTGGCCCGCTGCCCAGGCCGCCGAGCCGCGACATCACCTACGTCTGCGGTGGGCCGGCGACCGCCCAGGGCCGCGCCGAAGCCGCGTACGGTAGATCGAGCGGCTCTGGCAGACTAGAGGGCCGGACCCGACCCGTACCGGGTCAGGTCCGGACCCTGTGGGACGGTCGCGGACGAGATCTCCAACGTGGGATCACGATCCGAGCGTCTGTGCAGGTCAGGAGGGTTCGCCTAGTGGCCGATGGCGGCGGTCTTGAAAACCGCTAGGGCGGGTGACTGTCCTCGTGGGTTCGAATCCCACACCCTCCGCTTTCCGAGTACGTTTCCGCAGGTCAGAGCCGCTTTTCGGCCTGACCTGCGTTGCTTTGTGTCCAGGTCTTCGGTCCCACTGGGACCCGCTCTGGTCCGGCTCGTTATCACCATTCACGGGAAATACACGGGAACGGTAGAGACGATCTGGACCGGCGGCGCTGGTCGCTCTGGTGCGCTCGGCGGAGCTTCTCGATGAGCGTCGAGGCGCTCACGTGGGCGCTCAACCTCGCCCCTGTGCCGGTTGACAGCGGCGGCAAGCCGAACGACTCGTGCGCCTTCGTGCTGGTGGCGCTGGCCAACCACGCCGGGCCAGGCGGCCACGGTGCGTTCCCGAGCGTGAAAACCCTGGTGCGGTACACCCGCAAGAGCGAGCGGACCGTGCAGACGGCTCTGGTGCGGCTGGAGGCTGCCGGCATCATCCGGCCCGGGGATCCGGACATCGTCGCGGCGCACATCAAGCGCCCCGACCGGCGTCCGCGCGGCTGGGATCTCGCTTTGGATCGCGTACGCACCGACCTGGACGAGGAG
>JBOGDG010000293.1:0-4989 GCA_050701655.1 Micromonosporaceae bacterium | reverse complement strand
CCCGTACTCACGTCGTGGTGCGGCACTCCGCAGCAGGGTAGCGGGATGTCGCCAGCACCGGTGTCAGACACACTTCGGGCGGAGTACGGACAAACCGCACCCCGCCCGAAGGGAGGTCAGCTGCTTGCGAGCCGGACGTTCTCAGCCTGGGGGCCCTTCTGGCCTTGCGCGATGTCGAACTCAACGCGCTGGCCGTCATCCAGCGCCTTGTAGCCCTCCATCTGGATCGCGGAGAAGTGAACGAAGACGTCCGCGCCCCCGTCGACCGCGATGAAGCCGTAGCCCTTTTCCGAGTTGAACCACTTGACGGTGCCCTGTGCCACTGCGCACTTCCTTACCTTGGTACTGCACCGATCCCACGGCGCGGGACCGGGGCCCACGGACCCCGCCCTCGTGTCTCCTGTCACGCCCGGCGCTGAGAACGTCGACCGAGATCGAACGCTACACGACCCGAAAGCACCTTTACAGGGCTCAAGACGAAACCAGGACAAACCATCGCTCTCCGCCCGTCGTCACGCAGGGTGAGAACGGCCCGCTCAGACGTGCCGCCGGGACTGCACCACCCGGAACCGGTTGGCCACGTACGCGGAGTCGGTGAGTGCGGCGTTCGCCGCCGGGTTGGCTCCGGTCGCGTGGAAGTCGCTGAACGCGGCGGACTGGTTGACGAACACTCCGCCGGTGAGATTGCACGACAGGTGTACGCCGACGTCGACCGCCGCCTGCTCCGCCTCGTCCAGCACCGACTCGTCGGTGGAGTACACGCCGGCGGTCAGCGCACCGCGCTCCCCGACCGTACGGCGGAAGATCTCCAGGGACTGCGCGGTGGAGTCGGTGCCGATCACGTACGACACGGGGCCGAAGCACTCTTCCCGGTAGACGGACTCGTCGGCGGAGCCGAGCTTGACCACCGCGGGAGTACGTACCACCGCGTCGGGGTAGGTGGGGTGCTTCAGCGACTGCGACTCCAGCAGCGACTCACCGCGACCGGCCGCCTCGTCCAGCCGCGCGGCGACACCCTCGTTGACGATCGCGCCGATCAGCTCCACCGCCTTCTCCGGCTCCCCGGTGAGCTTGCCGACGGCGCCGGCGATCCCGGCGGCCACCTCGTCGAAGCTCTTGTGGCCGTCCTCGGTCTCGATCCCGGTGGTGGGCACCAGGATGTTCTGTGGGGTCGTACACATCTGGCCGGAGTAGAGCGACAGCGAGAAGCCGAGGTTGCGGCACATCCCCTTGAAGTCGTCGGTGGAGTCGACGATCACGGTGTTCACGCCGGCCTTCTCGGTGTAGACCTGCGCCTGCGTCGCGTTCGCCTCCAGCCACTCGCCGTACCGGGTGGAGCCGGTGAAGTCGATGATCTTCACCTCGGGCCGGAGCGCGAGCGTGGAGGCGAGGCCTTCGCCGGGCGCCTCGGCGGCGAGGGTGATCAGGTTGGGGTCGAAGCCGGCCTCCTGCAGCACCTCGCGGGCGTACTTCACGGTGATCGCGAGCGGCAGTACGGCGCGCGGGTGCGGCTTGACCACCACCGGGTTGCCGGTGACCAGCGAGGCGAACAGCCCGGGCCAGCTGTTCCAGGTCGGGAACGTGTTGCAGCCGATGACGAGGCCGATGCCGCGCGGCACCACGTGGTAGGTCTTCTCCATCGTCAGCACGGCGCCCTTGCCGGCCGGCTTCTCCCAGCGGGCCTTGCCGGGCTGCTGTGTCATCGCCTGGTACGCGTACGCCACCGCCTCCAGACCGCGGTCCAGTGCGTGCGGCCCGCCGGCCTGGAACGCCATCACGAACGCCTGCCCGGTGGTCAGGTGCACCGCGTTGGCCAGCTCGAACACGTTCTTGTGGATCCGGTCCAGGATCTCCACGCACACCCCGGCGCGGGTGTCGGCGCCGGCGTCGCGCCAGGCCAGCATGCCGGCGCGGGCAGCCTCGAACAGCGCGTCCACATCCGGGTGCGGGTAGCTGACGCCCAGCTCGATCCCGAACGGGCTGGACTCGGTGTTCACCCACTGGTCCGTGCCGGACTGGTCGAGCGGGAAGTTCTTTCCGAGGTACGCCTCGAAGGCGGCCTTGCCGTCGGCGGCGGCGGTCTCGCCGTACACCCGGGGGCTGGGCGACTCCGGGTACGGGCTCCAGTAGTCGCGTTCGGCGATCGCGGTCAGGGCCCGCTTCAGGGTCTCCGAGTGACGGGCGTAGAACGGGTGTGCGGCGTCGGCGTGGGTGGCAGCGTCGGCGTCGGTGGCAGCGTCGGTGCTGTCGATGGCGTCGGTCATGAGCCTCATCATGCCTCGCCATTACGGTCGAACGCATCTGTGGCGAGAAACTGTCACATGGCTGCTTGCCGTACCCGGCCGGTTCATGGACGATCTCGCGCATGACGCGCGACGAGCGGCTCCGCAGAGTGGTCAACTGGATCAACCTGACGACGCTGCTCGGCCTGCTGGTCGCGCGGGCCGGCGGCGGCGAGGTCAAGCCCGGCCCCGGCGGTCTGCTGGTGGCCGGCGACTACAAACTGGCGGTGCCCCAGCAACAGTGCTTCACCATCGGCAACGTGGTGAACAGCCACCGGCCCGCCGACTGGCTGCTCGACCCGGAGCGCACCGAGCTGCTCGGCCACGAGTCCGGCCATGCGACCCAGTACGCCTGGACCGGCGTGTTCTTCTTTCCGCTGTACGGCCTCGCGTCGGCCTGGTCGTGGCTGCTCACCGGCGGGTACGGCGCCCGCAACATCTTCGAGCGCAAGGCCGGCCTGGCCACGGGCGGGTACGCCGACCGCCCCCTCCGCCCCTGGGCGTCCCGCCTCGGCACCTTCTTCGGCCCGCGCTGAGCCGCCCGCGGCCGACGGCGGGCGGGGGCGGGTGGGCCTCAGAGGTCGAGTTGCCAGCTGATGCTGCGGTCGACGGGCTGGAAGCCCATCAGCTCGTTGATCGCGACCATGTGGTCGTTGCTGCTCGCGTTGAAGGTGTCGATCCACCGCATCGCCGGGCACGCGCGCCGCGCCGCCGCGAGGTTCTCCAGCTTGACGACCGTGCCGAGCCGGTGACCGCGGTGGTCCGGGCGTACCAGCGTGATCAGCTGCCAGACGTGCTCGGGCGACTCCTGGTCGTACCCGAGGGTGGTCCAGGCGACCACCTCGCCGGAGGCGTCGTGCCGGGCGGCGACATGCAGCCGCTTCCAACCCCGCAGCCGGAGGGTTGCCTCGATGGCGCGTACCTGCGCGACGTCGATCTGCTCCGGCTCCACGGCCAGCTCACCCAGCGGCGCCTCGCTCAGGAACGAGCTGTCCAGCGCCGCGATGTCGGCCACGGCGTCGTCGGGCGCCCGGTCGGTCCAGTGCAGCAGCGAGTATCCGGTGGCGTGCCGCCAGGCGTCGGCGAGCGCCGTGTCCAGCCGGGCTGGGTCCACATCGGACAGTACGAGGCGGCGCCGTACCTCCTCCAGGGCCCGATTGGCGCCCAGCGCGGTGGCGAACGCCGGAGCGGCGCCGGAGCGCGACAGTCCGCCGGGCAGCGGCTCGAGCCCCTCGCCAGCGAGTCGCTTGCGGCCATCGTCCCGGGCGCGTTCGACCGCCTGCGCGAACAGCGCGCGTCCCACACCCCGCCGCCGGTACGCCGGATGCACCGTCAGCTCCAGAAAGGCGTTGTCGAGGTTGTCGCGCTGCGGCAGCCCCAGCGACAGCACCCCGAGCACGGTGTCGCCGTCGCGGGCGATCCAGTGCTCGTCCACGTTGCCGGGCCAGCCGTGCTGGAGCCCGGCAGCGGTCGCGGTGAGCGACCGGGGCGGCAGCTCAGGCGTGTCGCTCAGGGTCCTTGCACGCACCACGTCGTGCCACTGGGCGTACGCGTCCGGGTCAGCGGGAAGCCGCTCGATCTGCATGCGTCCGAGAATCCGCCTCGAAGCCCGGCTACGCGACTGATTTTCCGGTGGCCCACATACAACACATCCGACTTGAACGCAATAGGGCAGCAACGCCGGAAACTGTCCGGAAATTGGTCGAGAGGACGCACGCGCCAGCACCATACTGGTGCCGTACTAGGTCACACACACCGTGATGTGTGGACTGCGTAGCGTCCTCCCGCACGGGACATCTTGCGTGCTCAAATCGCCCACGTCAAGTCCGGTCCCGCCATCCGCCCGCATACTCACGAGTAGCTCACGAATCGGGCGAATTGCCGCACCTCAAACGCGAGCCCAGCTCGCAAAATCGCCACGCCCGGCGGGACGGTGGGGTGGCTTCAGCTGAGGAGGCCGGCGGTCTTCGCGGCGCGCAGGGACGGCTTGATCTCGTACGTGGGGCCGGCCCCGTCGACCGCGTCGAGCGTCTTCAGCCCCTCGCCGGTGTTGTAGATGACGGTCTCGGCCGCCGGGTCGAGCTTGCCGCTGGCCAGCAGCTTGCGCAGCGTCGCCACCACCACGCCGCCGGCGGTCTCGGCGAACACTCCGGTGGTACGCGCGAGCAGCCGGATCCCCTCGCGGATCTCGTCGTCGTTCACGTGATCCATCCAGCCGCCCGTGCGCTTGACCGACTCCAGCGCATAGGGCCCCGCCGCGGGGTTGCCGATGTTGAGCGACTTCGCGATCCCGGTCGGCTTCACCGGCTGGATCTCGTCGGTGTCGGCGTGCAGCGCGGTCGCGATCGGGGCGCAGCCGGAGGACTGGGCGCCGAAGATGCGGCACTCACCGCCGGCCGGGCCGGCCTCGACCAGGCCGGTCTCGACCAGCTCGCCGAATGCCCGGTCGATCTTGGTGAGCAGCTCGCCGGAGGCCATCGGGATCACCACCTGCTCGGGGATCCGCCAGCCGAGCTGCTCGGCGACCTCGTACCCCAGGGTCTTGGAGCCCTCGGCGTAGTACGGCCGGACGTTCACGTTGACGAACGCGGTCTGCTCGAACTCGTCGGTCTCGGTCAGCTCCTGACAGAGCCGGTTCACGTCGTCGTAGCTGCCCTCGATCGCGACCACGTCGCCGCCGTACACCGCAGTGGTGATGACCTTGCCC
>JBOGDG010000292.1:0-4997 GCA_050701655.1 Micromonosporaceae bacterium | reverse complement strand
CCCCCTTCGCAGCCACCATCGCCGGCGGCGGTCAGCACCGGTGAGACCCCAGTGTGACCCCTGCCGCTCTATCGGTCATCTATCCCGGCGCTGGGACCGGCACGGGACATTAGGCTGGCGGGCGTGGGAGTGGCCGACGAGTCGTGCGTACTGCGTGACGGACCGTGGAAGCATCGACTGGTCAACGCCAACGGCAGCCGCTTCCACGTCGCCGAGGCCGGCGAGGGGCCACTGGTGCTGCTGCTGCACGGCTACCCGGAGTTCTGGTGGAGCTGGCGCAACCAGCTCCCGGCGCTCGCCGACGCCGGCTACCGGGCGGTCGCGGTCGACCTGCGGGGGTACGGCGCCAGCGACAAACCCCCTCGGGGGTACGACGGCTACACCATGGCCAGCGACATCTCCGGGCTGATCCGGGCGCTCGGCGAGCGCGACGCCGTGGTGGTCGGCCACGATCTGGGCGGCATCCTGGGGTGGATCGCCGCCGCGTTCCACCCGCAGCAGGTGAGCCGGCTCGTGGTGGTCTCTGCCGCCCACCCGCTGCGGCTGCGCGCCGCACTCGCCGCCGACCCGCGTGGTCAGCTCGCCGCGTCGTCGCACCTGCTGAAATTCCAGCTCCCCCGGTACGAGCACGTGGTGACCCGGCACGACGCGTTCGCGGTCGGCATGATGCTGCACCGCTGGGCCGGCCCCGCCTGGCGCCAGACCGAGGACTTCGCGGCACACGTACGGGCCTGCCGGACCGCGATGCAGATCCCGCAGACCTCCTTCTGCGCCCTGGAGGCGTACCGGTGGGCGCTGCGCAGCGCGCTGCGGGTGTCCGGATTCCGGTTCGTGAAGCTGATGCAGCGGCCGATCACCGTACCGACGTTGCAGCTGCACGGCGGCGCGGATCCGTGCGTGCTACCGCGTACGGCCCAGGGCTCCGGCCGCTACGTCGCCGCCCGGTACGAGTGGCGCGCGCTGGACGGCATCGGCCACTTCCCTCAGCTGGAGTGCCCCGACCTGGTCACCGGCGAGCTCCTCCGCTGGATCAAGAGCCCCACCTGAGCCGAGGCGCGTCGCGGCGCCCTACGGGCGGTCGGGGTGCTCGTCCTTCCAGCGCTGATACAGCTCGGCGGCGATGAACTGGCGCTCCTCGAGCGCGCGCCCGGCGGCTTCCAGCGTGGACTCGCTGGGGCGCGGACACACGTAGTCGTGCTCCTGGATGTTGCGGTAGAACTCCGCCTCGGGGGCCAACCCGTACCGCTCCAGGTAGTACGCCACCCCGTCCGACCAGACCCATCTGCCGTCGGTACGGGTGTGCGCCGGCACCACCGAGCCACGCTGCGGCTCGAAGATGTCGGTGACCGAGCCGTTCACGATCTGGATCGGGTAGCCACCGTTGAGGTATTCGATGATCCGGCGCTGCTCCTCCGGGTCGTTGATGGTGCCGCGCTCGGGCGCCACGATCGGCCTGCCCTCGTCGTTGACCCCGTCGACCATCGCCACGAACCGGAAGCCGCCGATCTCGTCAGGCGCGTCCACCGGCGCCATCGGACTGTTGTCCGGGGGCCGGGACTCGAAGGTCGGCTCCCGGCGTAGCTCCGCCAGCTCGGGGATCACATCGGGCGGGATCCGGAACTCGGTGTCGCTGTCCGGGTTGATCACCAGGCCCAGCTCCTCGCTGCGCCAGCGGCGCAGCAGATCCGCGAACCGGTGCGGCCGAGCCAGCTCCGGGTGCACCTCCGGGGTGGCGATCTCCGTGATCGCCCCCGGACGGGTGTACGCCCGCACGTACTTGCCGCCGCCCCGGTGCGCCACCAGGTACTTCTGCTCGGGGCCGCGCACCGGCAGCCACACGGTCAGCGGAAGCAGCTCCCGAGCGGCCTCGGTGTAGTTCTCCAGGAGGCGCGCGGCGACGAAGCCGGCGTCGTCCGGCTCGCGCAGCTCACCCGTACCCTCAGTCATCGCATCTCCTCGCGAAGCTCAGCCCTATTCTTGCGCACCGCCGCACCTGCCGGGTTTCCGCCCACGGACCCTAGTCGGCCAGCCGCCGCAGCTGCGCGATCACGTCGGGTGGCGGCCAGTCGTGGACCCGGTAGCGCGGCGGATCCAGGTCCGGCTCCGGTGTGAGGTCGACCAGCTCGGCGACCGCCGCCCAGGGCACCGAGAAGGTTTCCCCGTTCTCGCCGGCGAACCCTATGTAATCCGTCCGCGGCAGCACGGTGTCGACGCCCTGACCCCAGGTGGCGAACGTGTGCGTAGCACCCGAGCGGTGGGTGGCGACGATCATGGACGCGACGAAGGTGGGGATGAGCTCGCTCTCGTAGTAGTCCTCGAGCGCCTCCTTCTGGTACCCGTACTCGGCGCCGGCCAGCCGGGCGGTGGCCGCCTGCACGGCGTTCGCCCCCGCGGGGTCCCCCTCCGGCGGCGGGTACGGGATCAGCGCGCCCGATTCGTCGACCGTGTACGCCATCGGGGAGAGCGGTTTCTCGGCGTCCTCGTACTGCGGGCGGATGTGGTCGAGCAGCCCGGCGATGTCCCCGTCGTCGGTGGCAACCCGCAGCTCCCCGTGAGCCGCCATCATCGCCACCGGCCGGCCGCCAACGGTGTCGGCCCACGACGCGAGCCAGCCGTCCAGCAACGGCAGCGACTCGGCGTACTCGACGCCGGCGAACACCATCATCACCGGACCGTCCGGCGGGGGGTCGTCGATGCCCGGCCGCGGCGCGGTACGGGCGAGATTGGCGCGGGCGGTGGCGAACAGCTGCTCGGCATCGACTCCCCAGAGCTCCGGCTTGTCGCTGTTGACGTACTGCATCGAACTCGGGTGGTCGATCACGACGAACTCGCGCAGGAACGGCAGCACCGGCCGGGACAGCATCCGCATCCCGTGCTCCAGGTCCTCGGAGAGGCCGTACGTCGCGGCCCGCAGCAGCGGACGCAGCAGGTCGCGTGCGTCCTCCCAGGTGTCGACGCCACGCATCTCAGCGGCGGTCATGCGGCCCCGCCGGTTCACCACCGTGGCGGGGCGGTGTTTGACCGGCAGCGCGGTGCCGGTACGGGGATCGAGGATCACCCGGGCGGTGTCGGCGGCGTCGCGGGCGGCCGCGAGCAGCGGCTCGCGTACCGGCACCAGCGCCCGCAGGAACGTGTCGAAGCTGTTGCCGCAGCGGTGCAGCAGATCCCGCGTCACCACCCGGGCGTCGTACCGGTCGTGGTCGCGTACGTCGTCGGCGTCCCAGAACCACACCGAACCCACCGCCGGCTCGGTGAGCTTGAGCGCGAGCATGCCGCCCTGCACCCGGCCGATCGCGAGGTAGTCGTCGGTGAACCGGTCGGAGAGCCACCGCCGCATGTACGTCACGTTGTGGAACCAGTCCTTGCCTCCCACCTGGAACAGCGGCTGGTCGAGCACGAAGCCGCACTTCGGGTGCACCGCCGGCACCGCCGGCCGACCCCCGTTGGTGGTGGCGAGGAACTCCCGGTACGGCGCCGGCAGCGGCCGTCCCAGCTCCTGTTCGAGCTTGGCCAGCTCAGCCTCGGACGC
The DNA here is from genome assembly GCA_050701655.1 of Micromonosporaceae bacterium. Taxonomy (GTDB): domain Bacteria; phylum Actinomycetota; class Actinomycetes; order Mycobacteriales; family Micromonosporaceae; genus WHSM01. The sequence goes on along the minus strand of JBOGDG010000292.1, from coordinate 1,468 downwards.
TTCCCCGATGCCGGTGAACTCCACAGTGGTACGGCTGCGGTTCACCGGCAGCCCACCGCCGGGCGCCACCCCGGAGGTGGCGATACCGCCCCAGTGCCGGAAGGCGGTCGCCAGCTCCGCCGGCAGCAACCCGACCTCGCTACCGTGCGGGAAGTGCACCCAGATCCAGCCCTCCGGCGTGGCGACCACGCCCTCCGGGTCGGCTCCGCCGGCCGGACCTGCCCCGCCGGCCGGATCGGCCCCGCCGGCTGGATCGGGGGTGTCGGCGGCGGGCTGCCACAGCTCGTCCCCGCTGATCGCCATCAGCTGGTTCGCCGCGATCACCCGGGTCACCCGCAGCTCGTCGGTGGCCAGCCTCGGATCCGGTACGCCGAACTCCACCACGGCGCGGGCGTACCGCATCCAGGTGGGGAAGCCGGCGAGATCCACGTACACCCCGGCGGGGTAGCGGATCCGCATCAGCGGCGAGGCGAAACTGACGATCTGCCCGGCAAACCGGACCAGCGGCGGCGCCGGGGACGCGGCGGCGGACAGCGCATCCGAGCCGGTCATCGCGGATCGTCCGGGTCGCCGGGCCGCTGTACGTACTCCTCCAGCCACTTGCGTACCGCCGCGTCGTCGTCCGGGTCGACGCCGGCGGCGAGCATCCGCATCATCACGTCGTCCATCGAATCCCGCGAGCCCTCGCCCATCATCAACTCGGTGTAGCGGCCGGAGTTGCCGGCGAGCTGCTCCCTGGTGATGTGAACCACCTCGGGGGCCTGACCGCGGCGCTCCCCGCCGTGCCCGATGAGCGCGGCGAGGACCTCCGGCAGCCAGGACGCCACCTCGGGCGCCACCTGCTGTTGCGGCATCCACTCCAGCAGGAACGCGTCGACCGCGGTCGGGCTCCAGCGCAGCGGATCGCGGCTGCCGGTGTCGACGGCCCAGTCGATCGCCAGCCGCGCCCCCGCCGCGACCACCGCCGAGTCGAGGCTGCGTGCGGCGGCCAGCTGGGATCCGTAGCCGTCGATGAACTCGCGTACCAGCCGCTCCCGCTCCGCCTCCTGCACCCCGCGCCGGGGTGCCCCGACCGGCAGCGCCAGGATCCGGGCCAGCACGAACGCCCACTGAGTGAGGTAGCCGTCCTCGGCCAGCTCCGGAGCCGCATCGGTACGCTCGATCGCCTCCACGATGTCGGCGCGCATCACCGACAGGTCCGCCGGCAGCAGCTCCAGGTACGGGTTGTCATCGGCACGTACGCCCGCCAGCGCGGGCCGCCCCGGCGCCAGCACTCCCAGCTCCTCGACCCGCCCGGAGGGGTGGTCGATGGTCGCCACCACGAGATGGTCCGGGCCGACGGCGCCGGAGTCGTACTCGTACAACGCGAGGTACTGGGTCTGGTCTCCGAACACGTCCAGGTTGATCAGCGCCTCGACGCAGCGCACCTGCCCGGTGCCGCTCGCCCAGGCCGGCATCGGCGTACCGT
>JBOGDG010000291.1:0-4997 GCA_050701655.1 Micromonosporaceae bacterium | reverse complement strand
GCCACGCAGCCACGCCTGCGTCGACGCCGCCGCGGCCCGCGCCGCCAGCTCACGCCGATCCGCCTCCGCCACCAGCCGCAACTTCACCGCCGCCAGCTGCGCCTCCGCCCGCGCCGCCACCTCCACCAACCCGGCCACATCGGCATCCGACAACGACCACAACGGCGCATCCGGCAACCCCGAAGCGCCGGCACTCACGGCGTACACAAAATCAGCGACCGGATGGCCGCCGACCCGCATCTACCCGTGAGACATAACCAAAGACTATTCCGGGGGTACGACAAGAATCGGCCACCCGGGGAGCCTCGAGGAGGATTGTTTGAAAATTCCCCCCAGAAAGTCACCAGCCCCGGCCGGCAGCAGCAGTCAGTCGGGCAGTTCATCCGGTAGGGAGGTCTCGCCCAAAGAATCGTCTTCACGATGACGGCCCCACCTGATTGCCCACGGTGCCCATGCTCGACATCCCCGGAGAACTGGTCTGCCACGTGTCCAAACTTCTGCGCGCCGAGCGTCGTACGCGGGGGCTGGAGCGCATCGGCGATGGCGTGCACGCTCGGGGACCCGCAGCATCAACCCGGTCACCCAGCCCACCCCCGGCGGATCGTTACGACAGCAGGTGGTCGAACTCGCCGTTCTTGGCCCGTCGAGGAAGGCGTCCAGCTCGTCCAGCCGGAACCGCAGGGTCGGGCCGTGGCCGTTGTCCTTGGTGTCACGCAGCTCGATCATCCCGTCGTGGCGACGCAACTCGACGCAGCCACCGCCGTTGCCGCCGCTCTTGGTCGCAAGACTCACGCCGTCGATGGTCAGCGCAGGAAGTCCTTCAGCGGCACTGACTGCCGGTGGATGAGATCCCAGATCCGCTGGTACTCGGCATACTCCTCGGGCTTCTGGAGATACTGTGCGCCGGTCTGTGATTCGACGTAGACGATATTTGGATCGTCTGGACTGTCGAAGTCAAGGATCTGGAAGTCGCCAGAGACCGCGGCATGTGCGCCGACCGAGAACGGGAGCACCATGATCTCGACGGCGTCGCTCCGGTCCGCCTCACGCAGCCGTTCCAGTTGAGCCGCAAAGACGGCTTCGCCGCCGACTCGGCGTTCGAGCACGGGCTGGTCGAGCACCGTCGTCTGGCGACAGTCGTCACGGCGAGCGAATCTCTCTTGCCGCCGCATTCGCGCGGCGACGTAGCCCTCTATCGCATCCCCATCCAACTCTTGCTGCCCAGCCCGATACACCGCGCGGGCATAGTCGGCGGTTTGCACGATGCCGGGCACGACCTGACCGTGAAATGTGTGAATCGCAGAAGCGATCTGCTCCAGATCGCTGTAGAGACTGAACCAGGTCGCGATGAAGCGGCCATCGTCGTCGCTTCGCGTGGCGAGTGCCAGCGCCATCATCTGATTGGTTTCGTCGTCCGTCGCACCAAGATGGCGACACAGCACTGCGATGTCCTGCGGCTTGGACGAGTGCTGCCCTGACTCCATCCGGTAGAGCTTCGCGCGCGAGATTGCCAGCTCACGGTTGGCTACCAGTTGATCGACCGACACCTGAGCGGCGTTCCGGAGCCGCTGTAGGCGCCTGCCCAGTTGGCGACGAACCACGGTCGGCCCAGCAAGCGTTGACACTGTGTTACTCCATGACTAGTCTCCGAGTTGTCTCATTTTGAGACACAGCTCTGAATCCGGAGGTTATCAGGCTAGTGAGATTCTCACAACCCGGTCGCATCGCGCGAGGCGTGTCGCGATGTGCACTGCTGGGGTTTCCGGAGAGATCGCGCACCAACGAGACCCGCCCGCGCCCGGTCTGGCTATGGCCCCGGGCGCGGGTACGAGGCCCACTCGGCGGAAGGCAGCCATGACCACACCCCACACATCGCAGGCACCGGCACCCGCACCCACAGAGAATCAACTTCGGGCCGCGCGGCGGGCCGTGGCGCAGCACCGGCGGCGGCGCTATCCGGATACCGGGGTCTGCGGCCTGTGTGGATACCGGTGGCAGGCGGGGGTTTCTCCCAGCGGGAAGCCGTACCGGGGTTGTCTGCGTCGCCGCCGCGCGCTCGATCTGCTCGATGCCGGCGGCCAGCTCGACGGCCGGGGTCGCCCCGTCACCCCAGCGCCGTGACCTGGTATGAGTACCGCGTCGTCCGGGCCGGCGGCGACCGTAACGCGGTGCAGCTCCGCGGCGTGGTCGACCTGCTGGCGAGCACGCTGACCTTCGAGCTACCCGACGGTGGTCGCCAGACTGTGGACGTGGTCACCGCCCGCGCGCTGCACCTGCTGCTCGCCGAGGCGATCTACGGAGCTCTGGAGCCGTCCGGCCCGTACCTCCGCCTGGAACGCATCACCAGCGAAGGCCGCCCGACATAGCCACCTGCTAGGGCGCTGGGGCCAGGGCTGGTGTTGCGGCGCATCTGACCGTCGCACATTAGGGTCGTTGCGTGACCATGTCGGCTGGTGTTCCGCCGGATGTCGCCGCTTTCGTTGCTGCTGTTGCGGTGGCGCTGCGAGACCTCCGCTCGGACCTGGTCGGGGTCTATCTGCATGGCTCTGCCGTGCTTGGCGGGTTCCGGCCCGCGACCAGTGATGTCGATGTGCTGGCCGTCGTCGGCAAGCCCGGTTCGGTCGCAGTCCAGCAGGCCATGGGCGAGGTGATCGCGGCCGTCGGCGGGTGTCCTGGCACCGGTTTGGAGATGAGTGTCACCACGAGCGCGACCGCGGCTGTGCTGGGTGAGTGCCGGTTCGAGGTGCATGTCAACACGACGGGCCAGCAGACGGTCATCGCGACCGGTGCCGGCCGGCCCGGGGACCCCGATCTTGTGTTGCACTGCGCGGTCTGCCGGGATCACGCGGTTACCGTCCTCGGCTGACCGGCTGGTGAGGTCTTCGGGCCGATTCCTCGTGATCGGATCCTTGGAGCGATGTTCGCCGAGCTGCGATGGGCCCTGAGTCACGCCTCCACCGGGTATGCCGTGCTCAACGCGTGTCGAGCGGTGAGGTTCGCCGAGGATGGACGGCTGTGTTCCAAGATCGATGGCGGTGAATGGTACTTGGCCCAGCATCGGCACAGCCCAGCCGTCAGAGCCGCACTCGACTTCCAACTCTGCGGGCAGCAAGCGCCGACTGTTGACGATGCCACCGGGTTCGTTGACGGCGTGTGCGGCCGGCTACGCGATCTTCTCGACTCACCGGAAACGCCCTAGGTCGTGGCGCGGACGGCCTCGATGGCGGTGGCGAGGCGGCGTACTCCCTCGTCGACCTGGTCGGTCAGCACCGCGGAGAAGGCCAGTCGCAAGGCGTGCTTGCCGCCTTCGAGCAGGAAGTCGCTGCCCTTGACCACCGCGACCCCGTACTCCGCGGCGGCGATCCGCTGCAGCTCACCGGAATCGACGTCGGAGGGCAGCTCCACCCAGAGGAAGTAGCCGCCGTCCGGGGCGGTGAATCGGGCGTCCGGTACGTGCTTGGCGAGCGCCTCGGCGAGCAGCCGCGAGCGTTCCCCGAGCACTTCGGAGACGGTGGCGATGGAGCGGTCGATGTCGCCGCTGACGCAGAACTGGTGCACGATCGCCTCGGACACCATGCCGGGGGAGATGTACAGGCTGGTGGCTCGCTTCGCGATCTCACCGATCAGCGGTGGCGGCCCGATCAGGTAGCCGACGCGTACCCCCGGACAGACCGTCTTGGTGAACGAGCTGGCGTGCACCACCACGCCGTCGGAGTCAAGCGAGAGCATCGACGGCAGCTTCTCGCCCCGGAACCGGATGTCGGCGTACGGGTCGTCCTCGAAGATCGTGAACCGGTACTCGGCGGCGAGCGCGATCAGTGCCCGGCGCTTCTCCTCCGACAGCGTCACGCCGGCGGGGTTCTGGTAGTTCGGGATGATGTGGGCCAGCGTCGGGCGTACCCCCGACTCGAGCAGTTGCCGCAGCTCGTCGACGTCGATGCCGTCCTCGGCGAGCGTCACCTGGTGCACCTCGGCGCCCCGCTCGCGCAGCCCGAGCAGAGTCCGGTCGTACGTCGGCTTCTCCACGATCACCGCGTCGCCCGGCGCGACCAGCCGTTCGAACAGCAGCGCGTCGGCCTGCAGCGAGCCGTTGGTGACGATCACCTGCTCGGGCGCCACGCCGTGCCGCTGGGCGATCCACTCCCGCAGCGGCAGGTACCCGACCGACGTGCCGTACGCCGTGATCCCCGCCGGGTCGGACTCGAAGGCGCGTACCGCCGCGGCCTTCAACCCGTCGACGTCGATGATGTCCAGACTCGGTGCGCCGCGCGCGAACGAAATCGACTGCATGCCAGCCACCCTAGGGACCCCTCGCGGCACCGCCCGCATCGGGACCGCGCCTGTCGCGACTGGTGGGACGCTCACCGCGCCAGTAGGAGCGGATCACCGGGGGCGGTGCAGCAGGCTGAGGTCGCCGAACTCGTGCCACAGGTAGCGGTGCCGCAGCGCCGCGTCGTACGCCCGCTGCACCGTCTCCGCGCCGGCGATCGCCTCCAGCATCAGCAGGTGGGAGGCGTCCGGCGCGTGCAGCCCGGTGAGCAGGGAGTCGACCACGCGTACCGGCTGTTCCGGGCTGATCACGTGCTCGGTCCAGCCGTGCGCGGCGGCGACGGTGCCGTCCGGGCGTACCGCCGACTCCAGGGCGCGGGTCACCGTGGTGCCGACCGCGACCACCCGGCGACCCTGCTCGCGGGTCCAGTTGACCAGGTGGGCGGTCGCCGCCGGCACCCGGAACCGCTCCGGCAGCGGCGGCTCGCCCGCTTCCTGCGAGGAGACTCCGGTGTGCAGCGTGACCGGTGCGATCACGATCCCGGCGGCGGCCAGCCGGGTCACCAGCTCCGGGGTGAACGGGCGCCCCGCGCTCGGCATCTCGGCGCTGCCCGGCTCGGTGGCGAACACCGTCTGGTACGCCTCCAGCGGCCACGCGTCGGCGACGTACCCGTACCGGATCGGCCTGCCGTACCGGGCCAGGTGCGCGGTCAGGCCCGGCGTGGGCG
>JBOGDG010000290.1:0-5002 GCA_050701655.1 Micromonosporaceae bacterium | reverse complement strand
CCACACCACCGGCACCCCCAGCGCCGCCGGTACCCTCGGCACCGCCACCCCCAGCACCACCGCCACCGCCAGCGCCGCCGGGACCCCCAGCGTCGCCAGGACTCCCGGCGCCGCCTGCGGTGCTGCCACCGTCGGCCGGGTAGAACGAGCCGCCCGCGGCGCCGCAGGTGAGCTTGATGCGGGGCCAGAGATCCAGGCCGACCAGCGCGAAGGGCAGCGAGGTGAAGCCGGCGAGCAGCTGGGCGGGCTGCAGCTGCCGGCGCTGGCGCTCGCCGCAGACGTCGCAGGAGTCGATGTGCCGGGCCAGCCGCTTGCGCAGCAGGCTCGTGAGCTGTCCGTCCCAACCGGTGAGCAGCGCTCCCAGCTCGGCGCACTCCCGCGCGCCGGTACGGGCCACCAGCAGCGCCCCGAGCGCGCGTTCCAGACCGGCGCGGGCGCGGGAGAGGCGGGCGTGCGCGTGATCGGGGGAGACCCCCAGCACCGCCGCCACGTCCGGCGCCGACAGGTCGTGCCGGATCGCCAGCTCGATCACTTCCCGATCGCCGTCGGAGAGCCCCGCGCTCGCGGTGTGCACCAGCTCGCGGAGCTGTTCGGCCCGTACGCCTGCCGCGAAGTCGATCGGCTCGGCGCTCATCTCCGACGCCGCTTCCAGCGGTGCCTGTCGGCGCTGGGTACGCAGTGCCCGGAGGCATTCGTTGCGGGCGATGGCGTACAGCCAGGCGCGGAGCCGGGCCGGGTCGCGCAGCTCGCCGGCACGCTGGCTGGCGACCACGAACGTGTCGTGTACGCAGTCCGCCGCCGCGGCGGAGTCCCGCACGATCGACCGGCAGTACGCGAGCAGCCGGTCGGCGTACCGCCGGTAGACCTGCTCCAGCGCGTACGTCTGGCCGGCAGCGAGGGCACGGGCGAGCGCGGCGTCGGTCTCGGCCGCTCCACCGTTCGATGGCTGCACGCCAGGCAGGTTAGCGGTCGCGCGCCGCGTGAGCCCGGAATCTGATCGGCATCCGACAGATGCATGACCACTCCTCATCCGTTCGTTCACACAGCTGTGATTCCGGGAGCCCCAGAAAACCAACAGAAAAGCGTTGGGTTCTGCCACGGGCCGCCCTCTCAGCGGTGTCCGGCACGCACGCCGGGCCCGTGAGAGGAGCTACAGATGAGACTCAGCACCCCCGCCAAGACCTCCCGGTCGGCTCTGATCAGCCGGTTCACCGGCCGCCGGTACGTCGGGCTGCACCGCGCCACCAAATCCGGGGACAGGCCCGGGCTGCGCTGGCCGGTCGGCGAACGCCGGTACATCGCACTGCCGCACGGTGCCGGTGAGCGCCGGTCCCACCGCGGCGGGTTCGCGCAGCGCGGCAAAGGCATCTCATTCGCGGCGGCGGTGGCGGGCATCGTCGCCGCGGCCGCCGTGGCACCGCTGCTCGCCGCTCCGGTGCAGGCCCACCCGGGGCTACCGTCCGCGGTCTTCGACCCTGCCTCGGTGAGCTGGGCGTCGATCCGGGACTATTCGAGCGCGTCGTACGGCAGCGCGCTCACGTCGTACCAGAGCAAGGGTTTCCTACCCGTCGACATCGAGATCACCACCGACGGCGGCTACCGCGCCGGCGCGGCGTTCCAGAAGAACCTCGACGGCCGCGAGTGGCGGGTGCGGCGCGACCTCACCAGCGCCCAGTACTCCGACGCGTGGGCCGACGCGAAGGCCGACGGGCTGCGGGTCGCCGACCAGGAGAGCTACCTGCTGAACGGCACCCGCCGCTGGGCCGGCCTCTGGGTGAAGAACACCGAGTCGTACACCTGGGCGTCGTACCGGGGCCTGTCCGACACCGCGCTGTACGACAAGGCGATCGCACAGCGCGACGCCGGCCGGATGCCGGTCGACATCGACACGTACCTGGTCAACGGTGCCGCCCGGCACGACGTGGTCTTCGTACGCAACGCCGAGGGGCTGAAGTGGCAGCTGCGGGTCAACCTGACCAGCAGCGGCTTCTCCCAGGACTTCTCCACCTACTCCAACGCCGGCTACCGGATGCTCGGTTTCGACTCGTACCAGGCCAGCTCCGGGCAGCGCTACGACGGGCTGTGGGTGGAGAACGCCAACGGCCGGCAGTGGCGGGAACGCCGGGACCTCACCGCCAGCCAGTACACCAACTGGTGGCACCGGTACGCCGACGAGGGCTTCCGGGTGATCGGCTCCTACCGCTACCAGACCGCCAACGGCACCCGGTACGCGATGATCCTGCGCCAGAACAGCGACCGCCCGACGTGGTCCCTGAAGGGTCAGGTCGACACCAGGATCCAGACCGAGCTGGACAGCTTCGACGTGCCCGGCATCAGCGTCGCGGTGATCCAGAACGGCCAGTTCCGCTACCTGCGCGGCTTCGGCCACGCCGACGTCGGCGACAACGTGTGGATGGACTCCGGCCACGTACAGCGGCTGGCATCGGTGAGCAAGGCGGTCGGCGGCACGCTCATGATGGACATGATCGAGGACCCGCAGCTGGACCTGGAGCTGGGCGACACTTCGCAGAGTCTGGTGCCGCAGATGCCCGACCACCACACCCACACCGTCGGTCAGCTCGCCAGCAACCGCAGCTGCGTACGGCACTACGGGGAGGGCACCAACGGCGCCACCAACCCGCCGTACGAGACCGCGCTGGAAGCCGCCGAGGACATCTGGGACGACCCGCTGGTGTGCCCGGTCGGCACGTGGCACTACAGCACGCACGGCTACACCATCCTGGGCGCCGACCTGGAGGCCGCCGGTGGCGCGTCGGTGAACACCCTGCTGGCCAACCGGATCACCACCCCGCTCGGCCTGAGCACGATGCGCACCGAGGACCAGAGCGACACCAGCGTGCGCCGTACCTCCTTCTACTCCACCAACAACACCGAGATCACCCCCGGTGACATCAGCTGGAAGGTGCTCGGCGGCGGCCTGGAGTCCTCGGTGGCCGACCTCGCCCGGTTCGGCTACAAGGTCGGCGACGGCCAGCTGTTGGGGCCGGACGCGCGTGACGCCATGTGGACCAAGCCGGACAACCAGAAGAACTACGCGTACGGCTGGTACACCGGCACCGAGAACGGTCACTTCGTGGTCGCGAAGGAAGGCAACACCACCGGTGCCCGGTCCTACCTGCGGGTGTACCCGGACGACGGCATCGCGATCGCGGTGCTGAGCAACCGTGACGGTGGTGGCCACAGCGCCATCTCGGTCGGCAAGTACATCGGCAGCCTGATGGTCTGACCTTCCTCCTTCCCCCGGAAGCAGGGGCGCTCCCGCCAGGGGGCGCACCTGCGATATTGAGCGGTGCGGCCGCGGACGTGGGCATACGCTGCAGCGCATGTCGCTCACCTATCCGCCCAAACCGAAGCCAGGCGACCAGGTCGCGGTCGTCTCACCCTCGGCGGGGGTGCCGGAGCTGTTCCCCGAGTTGTACGAGCAGGGGCTGCGGCGCCTCCGCGAGGTCTACCAGCTGGAGCCGGTGGAGTATCCGACCACCCGCAAGATGGGCTCGTCACCGCAGGACCGGGCGCGGGATCTGCACGCCGCGTTCGCCGATCCGTCGATCAAGGCGGTGATGGCGAGCATCGGCGGCGACGACCAGCTCACCGTGCTGCCGCACCTGGACGCCGAGCTGCTCCGCGCCCACCCGAAGCCGTACTTCGGCTACAGCGACAACACCAACCTGCTGACGTACCTCTGGGCACTCGGGATCGTCAGCTGCCACGGCGGGTCGGTGATGGTGCACCTGGGACGCGGCGGCGGGCTGCACCCGTACACCCGGGAGTCGTTGCGGACCGCGCTGTTCCACAGCGGCGAGGTGGAGATCAGCGCGCCCGGGGAAGCCACCGACGAGGGGATCGACTGGGCCACCCCGGAGTCGCTGACCAGCGCGGCGCCGATGCTGGCGAACGAGGGCTGGAGCTGGCACAACGCCGACCGGGTGATCGACGCCGTGACCTTCGGCGGCTGCCTGGAGATCCTCGACTGGCAGCTCGCGGTCCGTCGCTGGCTCGCTCCCTTCTCCGAGTACGACGGCGCGGTGCTGCTGATCGAGACCTCCGAGGAGCTGCCGCCCGCGACCCAGGTCTACCGGATCCTGCGCAACGCCGGTGAGGCCGGCCTGCTCGGCCGCTTCTCCGGCGTGCTGGTGGGCCGGGCGAAGGCGTGGGACATCGACCGCCACACCACGCCCGACGAGAAGCGGACCTTCGCCGAGGAGCAGGCCGACGCGGTGCGGCGCGCGCTCGCCGAGTACAACCCGTCCGCGTTGGCCGTCTTCGATGTCGACTACGGGCACACCGACCCGCAGTTGATCATCCCGCACGGCGGCCGGATCCGGATCGACGGCCCGGCGCGGCGGATCCGGCTGACGTACTGACGGCTGGCCGGCGCCTGGCTCAGCTGAACAGGCGCTGCAGCCGGCCGACGCCCTCGACCAGGTCGTCGTCGCCGAGGGCGTACGACAGGCGTACGTACCCGGGGCTGCCGAACGCCTCGCCCGGCACCACCGCGACCTCGGCCCGCTCCAGCGCCAGCGCCGCCAGCTCCGCCGAGCTGCCTGCGGTCTTCCCGCCGAACTCGCGCCCCAACAACCCCTTCACCGAGGGGTACGCGTAGAACGCGCCCTGTGGCTCGGGGCAGACCACGCCGTCGATCGCCGAGAGCATCTCCACCATGGTGCGGCGCCGCCGGTCGAAGGCGGCCCGCATCTCGGCCACCGCGTCGAGTGGCCCCGAGACGGCGGCCAGCGCGGCGGCCTGGGCGACGTTGCAGACGTTGGAGGTGGCGTGCGACTGCAGGTTGGCGGCGGCCTTCACCACGTCGGCGGGGCCGACCATCCAGCCCACCCGCCAGCCGGTCATCGCGTACGTCTTCGCCACCCCGTTGACCACCACACACGTGTCGGCGAGCTCCGGTACGGCGACCGGCAGCGACACGTGCTTCGCGTCGCCGTACACCAGGTGCTCGTAGATCTCGTCGGTGATCACCCAGACG